>JAYWGG010000243.1:0-4813 GCA_043778415.1 Saprospiraceae bacterium | reverse complement strand
GTTATCCGAAGAATATAAATTATTCAAGACCAATCACGCCAATCATCTGAAGCGAATGGCGGAATTGGAAAAAGAAATCGAAAATCGAGAAATACTGTTGGGACAGAGCTTGGTAAAGGAAGAAAATCTGGCGCAAAAATTGGAAAAAATAAAATTAGACTGCTCCAAACTCGTCGCCGAACACAAGCAGCTTAAAAAAGACGGAGAGCATAATATATTGAAAATCAAGGAGTTCGAGCTAAAAATAGAGCAAACAAAAGCTATTTTAGCGCAGCGAAAAACAAAAGAAGAGGCGTTTGTGCAAAACGTGAAAAAAGAGGCAGAAAAATATATTAGAGAACTTGACAAAAGTACAGAATGGCTGAACCAATAAAATCACAGGGAAAAAAAGAGCCGACTTTGCACCAAATAAAAGTGGAAGTAGCGGGGCGAGTTTATCCAGTTTTGATTCAGCCTTCGGAGGAAAAAGACATATTGGAAATTGTGAATGAAATCAATGAGAAAATTAAATTTTTTCAACAAAAATACCTGAAAAGTGACATTCAAGATTGTATCGCAATGGCATATTTGGCGTTTGCGGCGCAAGTCGCTCAAGAAAAAAAGCACTATACCCTTGAAAATGAAGCAGAATTGACAAAAAAATTGGAAGAACTCAATCAAAAAGTTAAAAATATTAATCAAATAATCAATTAATCAAATAAAAAAAATATGGAATTAATCATAGCAGTAGTAGGAGGCTTGGCAGCAGGCGGTGCGGCAGGATATTTTGGGATACAGACTTGGCTCAAAAAAGCCAACCAGAGTTCTGTGGACGAAGCCAATAAAAAAGCAGATTTGGCGATTCAGGAAGCACGGCTAACCGCCAAAAGAGTGACCGACGAAGCCGAAGTAAAAGCCGAAAAGTTGATTGCTCGAACAGAGCAAAAAAACGAACAGGTCAAGCAGCAGAAAATTCAGGAGGCAAAAGAACGGTTCAACCAACTTCGGGGCGAATTTGATAGCCAAAAATCAAAGCATATAGTAGAAATGAAAGACCGCGAAATCGGTTTGGTCAATCTCGAAAATGACTTCAAACAAAAACAAGTAGCCTTTCAAACTAAAGCGGACACCATCGAAATGAGAGGTTTAGAAATTGAGCAGCAAGAAGCCGAAGTAAAAGCTATTCGCGAAAATTTGGACAAACAGTTGCGTATCGTCACCAAAAAGAAAGAAGAATTAGACTCCGCTAACGAATTGAGAATCAAAGAGTTAGAAAATATTGCCAAACTAACGGAGCAGCAAGCAAAAGAGCAGTTGATTGACGCGGTGCGCGCAAAAGCCGAAACCGAAGCCATGTCTATCGTAAAAAATACGATAGCCGACGCAAAACTCAACGCCAGCAAAGAAGCCAAAAAAATCGTTATTCAAACCATTCAACGCCAGTGCGCAGAATTTACGATTGAAAACACCGTTTCGGTGTTCAATCTCGAATCCGACGACATGAAAGGGCAAATCATCGGGCGCGAAGGGCGCAATATCCGCGCACTCGAAGCCGCAACAGGCGCCGAAATCGTGGTAGATGACACCCCAGAGGCAATCGTTATCTCGAGCTTCGACCCTATCCGCCGAGAAGTAGCTCGATTGGCACTCAAAAAATTAGTCGCCGACGGACGTATTCACCCCGCTCGCATCGAGGAGGTAGTCGCCAAAATCCGCAAGCAACTCGAAGAACAAATCATCGAAATCGGAGAACGCACTGTCATTGACCTCGACGTACACGGCTTGAACGCCGCCTTAGTGCGCATGATTGGTCGCATGAGATACCGCAGCAGCTATGGACAAAATATGCTCAAACACTCCATCGAAACCGCCAACTTGTGCGCCACGATGGCAGCCGAATTGGGTATGAATCCCAAGCAAATAAAAATGGCGAAACGAGCGGGACTTCTTCACGACATCGGAAAAGTAGCAGAAGAAGAATCAGAACTCAGCCACGCTTTGATAGGAATGGAAATGTGCGAAAAATGCGGCGAACACGCAGCCATCGTCAATGCAGTCGGCGCACACCACGACGAAATCGAGATGAATAATATTATTTCACCCATCGTGCAGGCTTGCGACGCTATCTCGGGCGCGCGTCCGGGCGCACGCCGCGAAATCTTGGAAAGCTACCTCAAGCGCATCGGCGAACTCGAAGAACTTGCCATGGCTCACGACGGCGTACAAAAAGCCTACGCCATGCAAGCAGGACGCGAGCTGCGAGTCATCGTAGAAAGCGAAAAAGTAAGCGACCAATATGCGGACGATTTATCATTTATGATTGCCGAAAAAATACAGAACGAAATGCAATATCCGGGACAGATAAAAGTAACCGTTATCCGAGAAAAACGAGCGACTTCATTCGCCCGATAGTCAAAAGTAATAAAAGCCGCAATATTTGTAAGAAATGAAGAAAAAATAAAGTAATTTATTTCAGACGCTTTTCCAATAAACGTTGCGGCTTTTATTTATTCCAATTTTTCTGCGAATTGTATTTATTTCCAGACGCGAATTGCCCAAAGTCAATTTTTTGTAAAAAGTCAATCGAAAAAATTTATGCCAAATTTTGCTAAAATCGCCTTCGACAAACATATTTTTGACTCCGAAAAAGAACGCCTCCTCCAAGAAGGACAAGAAGTTTGGCAAACCGCAGAGGGCATCGCCGTCAAATCCAAATTTGAATCCACTGACCTCGACTCCGCCCAACATTTGAGATTTATGGCGGCTGGTCTGCCGCCGTTTTTGCGCGGTCCGTACAGCACCATGTACCTCAATCAGGCATGGACTATCCGACAATATGCTGGTTTTTCTACCGCCGAAGAAAGCAACACTTTTTACCGAAAAAATCTCGCGCAAGGACAAAAAGGCTTGTCCGTAGCCTTCGACTTGGCGACCCACAGAGGCTACGACAGCGACCACGAGCGCGTGACAGGCGATGTCGGCAAGGCAGGAGTCGCCATCGACAGCGTGGAAGATATGAAACTTCTCTTCGACCAGATTCCGCTCGACCTTATGTCCGTCAGTATGACTATGAACGGAGCGGTTATTCCCATCATGGCTTTTTTCATCGTGGCAGCAGAGGAGCAAGGAGTAGCTATCGCACAACTCAACGGCACGATTCAGAACGATATTCTGAAAGAATTTATGGTGCGCAACACCTATATCTATCCGCCCGCACCGAGTATGCGCATCATTGCGGATATTTTTGCCTACACTGCCCAAAATATGCCGAAGTTCAACTCCATCAGCATCAGCGGCTACCATATCCAAGAAGCTGGCGGCACAGCAGACATCGAGCTGGCTTATACCCTCGCCGACGGCTTGGAATACCTTCGCACAGGCATCGCAGCAGGCTTGGATATTGACGATTTCGCGCCGCGACTTTCTTTTTTTTGGGGAATAGGTATGAACCATTTTATGGAAATCGCCAAGATGCGTGCAGCACGACTCCTGTGGGCAAAAATTGTCAAAAAATTCAATCCAAAAAATCTAAAATCTCTGGCGTTGCGCACGCACTGCCAAACGTCGGGCTGGAGTCTTACCGCCCAAGACCCATTCAACAACATCGCCCGCACCACCGTAGAAGCATTAGCCGCCGCGTTGGGCGGCACACAATCGCTCCACACCAACGCACTCGACGAAGCATTGGCTCTGCCAACTGATTTTTCGGCAAAAATCGCTCGCGACACGCAGATTTTTTTACAAAAAGAAACCAACATCACACAAGCGATTGACCCTTGGGCAGGTTCGTATTATGTGGAATACCTAACCGACCAGTTGGTAAAAAAAGCGTGGCAACTCATCGAAGAAGTCGAGCAGCTCGGCGGCATGGCGAAAGCAATCGAAGCTGGCGTACCGAAGTTGCGCATCGAAGAAGCGGCAGCTCGCAAACAAGCTCGCATTGACGGCGGGAAAGATTTTATAGTAGGAATGAATGTTTTTAGACAAGATGAAGAAGCCCCTCTCCACCTTCGGGAAGTAGATAATACTGCCGTGCGCGACGCTCAAATCCGCCGTTTGGAACACATTAAATCCAATAGAAACAACGACTTGGTAGCCCAAACATTAGAAAATATCAGACAATCTGCACAGTCAGGAAACGGAAATCTACTCCAACTCGCCGTCCAAGCAGCTCGCCAAAGAGCCACTTTGGGCGAAATATCGGACGCAATGGAAAATCATTTCGGACGGTTTGTGGCTACCACACGCACCGTGTCGGGCGTTTACAACAAAGAAATAAAAATGGACGATAGTTTCAAGCAAGCTATGGCATTGGCAGATAAATTCGCCGAACTCGACGGCAGGCGACCACGCATTATGATTGCCAAACTCGGACAAGACGGTCACGACAGAGGCGCAAAAATCATCGCCACAGGTTTTGCAGATTTGGGTTTCGATGTGGATATGGGTTCTCTGTTTCAGACTCCCGCCGAAGCCGCTCGGCAAGCCGCCGAGAACGATGTCCATCTCATCGGTATTTCGTCGCTCGCCGCAGGTCATAAAACACTCGTACCGCAGACGATTGCCGAACTTGCCAAGCTGGGGCGCGAAGATATTCTGGTGGTGGTCGGCGGCGTTATTCCGCCTCAAGATTATGATTTTTTGTACCAATCGGGCGTAGTAGGAATTTTCGGACCTGGCACTGTGTTGGCAAAAGCAGCCATAGATATTTTGGAAAAAATGACGCTCAACACCAATTCTGTATGAACCAAATTGACAGCCTCCAAAAACAGTTTTTTACTAAAAATCTATTGGATTGGGCGGCGGCTCACCCGCGCGAAATGCCTTGGAAAGG
>JAYWGG010000242.1:0-17267 GCA_043778415.1 Saprospiraceae bacterium | reverse complement strand
GGATTAAATGTTTATAAAAGACAAATGCCCTATATCTGCGACCCCTTCGGGGTCGGACGCGATGTACCATATATTTTTCTATAAATGTTTGATGCCTTCGGCATCAGGTTATAAGACTTTTTTTTACTTAGGAATGAAGAGAAAATAAGTGACTGAATATTGTCACGCAGAATTTTGGGTCAAAACAAGGCAGATTTGAGGCGCGATGCCTAGCATCGTAACGATAATCTAACGCAGTTTTGGCATGAACAAGAACAAAGGTAGCAAAACTACCTTTATTTGCAGTGAAAGGGCGTAGCCCAGACAAGTCAGAATACAGTAACTTATTTTGGACACTTTCCTAAGACTTACATCTAAAAACAAAACATCATTTCGATAATAAAGTTGATTTTTAGATTGACTTTGATTTTTACAATATTTACAACAATAACATACTCGGTGTGCCGACCAATCCGTGTTACGCAGTTCCAATTTTAACAACTTTTGTGACAGTCATTTCTGCGATAATTATTGCTTTGTTATATAAAATACCGCACGCAAAAAAATTAGTTGGATAATTCCGAACCTTGATTCAAGCTATTTTAAAAATCAGTAAAAGTATTTTATCAATAAGGAAAGAAGAGAAAATAAGGTACTGAATATTGTGACGCAGAATTTTGGGTCAAAACAAAGCAGATTTGAGGCACGATGCCGTGCATCGTAACGAAAATCTAACGCAGTTTTGGCTCAAAAGACAAGTCAGAGTACAGTAACTTATTTTGGACGCGTTCCTAAATACACATTGAGTTATAAAATGTCACAAAATGCTTTTATTTGTGTTAAAAGCCAATCCATAATAGTTATTTCCGTTGAATGAAAATTTATCAATCACAGTCATTTTTAGTTTTTGTGTGTGGGCTTTAAAGGAGCGATGATTTATTTTGTTGATAAACGTAACTCCAATCGGATAATTCGAACTCATTCCTACTCGCATCGTTTCAAAAAGTTGTTGAAAAAGTCCCGTGCCACGCAGCATTTCAGCTATACAAATCGGTCCGTACTGAAATGTTTTTTCCTTCGTAAGTACTTGATTATCAAAGGTTAAGTTAGGAAATCGGGATACCATGTAAGGAAAAATTGCCCACTGCGAAAAATAATCCCAAGAGGCAGCAAAGGCGTAGCCGACTATATTTTCGCCTTGCTTGACTACAAATAATCCGTTTTCCTGAATAACGAAATTTAATTGTTTCTCACTAAAAGGAGTCGTCACAAAGCCGCTCGATTGTTTTTCAAGCGGTATATTGCGCAGCAGATTTCTTTCTTGCAGTTGTAAGACACCGTCTATATCGTCGAAGTTAGCTGTGGTAAAAGTGAACATATTTTAGTTGAAATGCAATTTTAAACCCTGTCACATTTCTGCGTTATGTTTTTTATTATTTGAAATATTTTCGATACTCCAATTTATTTTTTTCTCAAATTGTGACACTCGCACTTTGCAGTCACTTTTTGAGCATATTTTGCAAGAAAAATCCAAACAACCATCTGTGTGGACGAACAATTCTACGCTTTCTCCAAAATTTTTTTTTATCAAATCAGCGAGGTCGTCAATTTCTTTATGCGCCTCGTGAACATTCAGGTACCAGGGAACGGTGAGGTGACAATCAAAATGTAAAGTTTCGCCATATTTGATGATTCGCAGATTGTGCATATCTATCCAATTTTCTTTTCGAGCGGCTTGAAGTGACTTAATTATTTTTTCTAACAGCTCTTCGTCGGCTTCGTCCATAATGCCCGCTACCGAACTTCTTAAGATTTTATATCCCGAAACAACTATAATAATCGAAAAAATAATAGCCACCAAACTGTCTATCCAAACTAAATTCGTAAAATAAATAAGAATTAACCCTGTCACAATTCCGATAGTTGCGTAAGTATCGGACTTAAGGTGTTTGCCCGAAGCAATGAGCGCGAGCGAACTGTTTTTCTTTCCCGTCCGAATCGCATATTCACCCATACCGTAATTGATGACTGCGGTGAAAGCGACCAAATAAATGCCATAATCCAACTGCACAATAGAATGTGGTTGAACAAGATTGCCGAGTGCCTGAAAAATAATCAAAAAACTGGACGCTATCATAAGCGTTCCTTCGACGGCGGCGGACAAAAATTCTACCTTTCCGTGTCCGTAAGGGTGATTAGCGTCGCGCGGCATGGACGCAATCCGAAGGCTGTAAAGCCCTACAAAACTACTGATTACGTTGATAGTGTACTCCAAAGTATCTGTCAAAATGGCAACTGAATTGGTCAGATACCAAGCAATAATTTTTACTAAAAAGAGCAAAACTGCGACAGTTGCTAATTTTTTTTGCGTCTGATAACTTTCGATTGCTTTGGACATTGATGATTTTTCAGAAGCGAAATTACATACTTTTTGGGCAACAATCAAATTTTTTTATTATTAGTACTTAAATTATTCAACGAATTGAGTAATTTTGAGCGTGCTTGTTGTTGAGTACATTTAATTTTTTTTCAATGCAAAATCGAAAATTTTACGCTTCCGTCGGCTTTTTTTTACTGTTGAGTCAAATGATTTTAGCTCAAAAAGCTACGCTAAAAGGTCGGCTGTTAGACAATGTTACTGCCGAACCTCTCATCGGAGCGACCGTCCAAGTCAATGAATTGGGCGCAGCAACCGACGAAGACGGAAATTTTATTTTTACTGTTCCTGCGGGAAAAATAAAAATATTATTTCGATTTATTGGGTATCAACCACAAGAAGAAACGATTTTGGTCGAAAATGGAAAAATATACACTTTTGATAAAAAAATGTCACAAGAATTGACTTTTTTGCAAACTACTACCATCACAAGTGGAAAGTTCGAGCGACCGCTTGGCGAAGCTACTGTTTCCATAGATGTCATAAAACCAAACCTGATTGAAAATGGAAATGTGACTACTATGGACAAAGTGCTGGACAAAGTGCCGGGACTTAATATGATTGACGGTCAGGCAAATATTCGGGGTGGCTCTGGATATTCTTATGGTGCGGGAAGTCGCGTTTTGCTGTTGGTTGATGACATTCCTGCGCTGCAAGCCGACGCTGGCTTTCCTAATTGGAGTGACTTGCCAGTGGAAAATGTGGAGCAGATAGAGGTCGTCAAAGGAGCTGCGTCAGCTCTGTACGGCTCGGCAGCGATGAACGGTATCATTAACATACGAACTGGATATGCTAAATCAGAGCCTGTCACAAAAGTATCTACTTTTTATAATATTTTTGAAAAACCGCAAGAGCAAAGCCGCGTATGGTGGGGCAATAAAACCCCTGCTACTGCGGGACTGAGTGCGTTTCATAGTCAAAAATTTGGTAAGTTAGACCTCGTGTTGGGAGGCTTTTATCAGAGCGAAAATAGCTATTTGAAAGATACTTACAGTCGGTATGGGCGGCTCAATGGAAGCCTTCGTTATCGTATTACAGACAGATTGTCAGTGGGTATCAGTGCTAATTTCAACAAAGGAGAGAGCGGTTATTTCTTTTATTGGCTCGGAGAAGGTCGAGAATATGAAGGTACTCCAAGTACCATTGCAGTCGGAAAGCGAAGCCGTACTTATATAGATCCTTTTGTCAATTATTTTGATAAGTTTGGTAATAGACACAAGATTTTGAGCCGCTTCTATCGAGTGGATAACACGACGAGTGGCGAAAAATCTAATGCTTCGGACCTTATATATGGCGAGTATCAATTTCAAAGAAATTTTGAAAAGTATGACATGGTTGCTACCGCAGGTTTGGTTTATACGGGTACTTCCGTCCAATCTCCTCTGTATGGCGACAGCCTTTTTTCTTCCCAAAATATAGCTGGATACTTACAAATAGAAAAAAAATTATTCAATAGATTTACCATTTCGGCGGGAGTTCGATACGAAAAAAATTCGCTTTTCAGTCCGCAAAAAATCGGGAAAGATAGTATTCCCGACGGAAAAACCATCGAAGCCAAGCCAGTCGGTCGCATCGGGCTGAACTATCAGGCGGCAAAATACACTTTTTTGAGAGCGTCCTACGGGCAGGGATACCGCTTTCCGACGATTGCTGAAAAATTTATTTCTACAAGTGTAGGCGCTCTAAGAATTGCTCCCAATCCCAAGTTGATTTCAGAAACAGGTTGGTCGGCAGAATTTGGAGTCAAACAAGGCATCAAATTAGGAAATTGGGCGGGCTTTGCAGATTTCGCGCTTTTTCAATCGGAGTATAAAAATATGATGGAGTTTGTCCTAGAAAACTTTTTCAGTGGTTTTCAGTCTAAAAATGTTGGCAACACAGTCATTCGGGGGGCTGAAGTGAGCCTCGCAGGACAGGGAAATTTATTTGGTTTGCCAACCCAAATTTTAATGGGCTATACTTATATTGACCCAAAATTTAAAAATTACGAAGCACTCACAGACGCTGAAAAATCTCGCTCGTCAGCAGATTACAACATTTTAAAATATCGTTATAAGCATATAATAAAATTTGATGCACAAACTCGGTATCGGGCAATTTCGGGTGGAATCGGTACCATTTATAATAGCAATATGGAGGCGATTGACCGCGTTTTTTATATTATTCCTGGCGTAGAAAAGTTCAGAAGTGTCCATACTAAAGGCTATATGACTTTAGAGGCGCGCATTGCGACGCACTTTTGGAAGGATAAAATTCAAGTTTCTATCATCGGAAAAAATCTTACAAATGCCGTCTATATGCCGCGTCCGGGAATTTTGGAGGCTCCACGCAACTGGACGCTGCGCTTGGATTGGAGATTTTAGCCGTTGATAAAGAAAAAATTAAACTTTTTAGGCGGATAAAACTTTATACCGCGTATTAGGAACGCGTCAAAAATAAACTACTTATTTTTTATTCATTCCTATTGGTTTTACCTGAAATTTATCGGTCATCTAAATTATTTAAAAAAAAAATATGGAAAATTCAGCAGCTATGTTACCGCCCAACTCGCTTTCTACCGATGCCAATGCGCACGAAGCAGCGACCTTCGGTACGGGTTGTTTCTGGTGTACAGAAGCAGTATTTGAACTTTTGGAAGGCGTTATTTCAGTGCAGTCGGGCTACTCCAATGGTCAAGTTGAGTACCCTACTTACCGTCAAATTTGCTCTGGTGCTACTGGTCACGCGGAGTGTCTGAAAATTATTTTTGACCCAAAAATAATTTCTTACGAGGATTTATTGACCGTTTTTTGGCACTGCCACAATCCGACTACGCTCAATCGGCAAGGAAACGACGCGGGTACGCAATATCGGTCGGCTATCTTTTACCATACCGAAAAGCAGAAAGAAATCGCAGAAAAATCCAAATCTGTGACAGAAGCATCAAACTTATGGGCAGATCCTATTGTGACGGAAATTACGGCTGCGGCTGTGTTTTATCCAGCCGAAGATTACCACCAAGAGTATTTCAGATTGCACGGTTCGGAGCCGTATTGCAGTTATGTGATTGCGCCGAAAGTACAAAAAATCAAAAAAGATTTTAAAGACAAACTGAAAAAATAAGCAATATTTTGGCATGAATCAACACCAAGATTACGATAAAATTATCAAAGAAACTATGGAGCGGATTGGCAGACCGATTTTGCAAAAATTGTTAAAAATTGATGCTTCGAGTATCGAAAATCTTCCTTTGGCGGTACCAAGAACGATAGAAAGGCGTGCAGATTTTTTAAAAATAGGCGTTGATAGCGAAGACGGCATCAAAAAATTATTTCATTTAGAATTTCAATCCAACAACCATGACAAAATGTTGCAACGGTTTTTGGTCTATTTTTCGCTTTTTTTTGAGCGATACAATTTGCCGGTCAAACAATATGTTATCTATTTGGGTTTAGGAAGATGGACGGCTACTACAAAACTAAAAATGGAAAATATTAGTTTTGAGTACGAAGTAATCTGCCTCAACACGATTGATTATGAACTGTTTGTGAATAGCGAACTCTCTGAAGAAATTATTTTAGCTATTCTGGCGGATTTCAAAAAAGAAAACAATTATATAGTCATACAAAAAATTGTTACGGCGTTAAAAAATAAGACAAAAAATAAAAAAAAGCTGCAAAAACTTATATTTCAGTTGGAAATATTATCAAATTTACGCAATTTACAGCCTGAAATCACTAAAATACTTTCAAATATGCCAATTTACTACGATGTCACCAAAGATTTAAGATACCAGCAAGGAGTCGAGAACTCTAAAATAGAATTTATCCAAGCGTTGCTCAAAAAAGGTACTTTTTCTCTCAAAGAAATTTCCGAGCTTACTGGTTCGGACATTGACACAGTCATAAGCGTTTACAAGAAAATGGGGTTGAAGTAACTTTTTTTAGGCGAGAAATTGCACGGCAAATTTACAGCCTGAAATCACTAAAATACTTTCAAGTATGCCAATTTATTACGATGTCACCAAAGATTTAAGATACCAGCAAGGTTTCGAGCAAGGAATCAAAATAGGATTTAAAATAGGATTTAAAATAGGAGTCGAACTCTCTAAAAGTAAATTTATTCAAGCGTTGTTCAAAAAAGGTACTTTTTCCCTCAAAGAAATTGCCGAACTTACTGGTTCAGACATTGACACAGTCATCAGCATTTACAAGAAAATGGGGTTGAAGTAACTTTATTTAGGCGAGAAATTACAAGCAAATTTACAGCCTGAAATCACTAAAATACTTTCAAATATGCCAATTTACTACGATGTCACCAAAGATTTAAGATACCAGCAAGGAATCGAGCGTTCTAATGAAAAATTTATCCAAGCATTGCTCAAAAAAGGTACTTTTTCTCTCAAAGAAATTTCCGAACTTACTGGTTCGGACATTGACACAGTCATCAGCATTTACCAGAAAACGGAAAAGAAGTAAACTTCTGTGTGCAAGCGTGCTGTATTGACTTTGCTCCGACTATTTCAGCCTCGCGCACACTTCTGCAATCCTGCGAATAGCCTCCCGAAGCTGCGCTTCGGACGCCGCGTAAGACAGGCGGAAGCAGTTATCATCACCAAAAGCCGACCCCGAAACCACGCCCACAAACGCTTGGAGCATCAGATAATCGCAAAAGTCGTCCGCATTTTTGATGTCTGTAGTGCCGTCGCTTTTTCCAAAATAATAGCTAATATCTGGAAAAACGTAAAATGCGCCCTGTGGCTCATTCACTTTGAAGCCTTTTATCTCACGGAGCAAGCCCAAAACCATGTCACGGCGACGTAAAAATTCTTTTCGCATACTTTCAGATGGCGACTTATCGGCATCTAATGCGAAAGCGGCGGCTTGCTGACTGAACGAATTTGCGCCCGAAGTTATCTGACTTTGCATTTTGCTGCACGCATCGGCTATCCACTTCGGCGCGCCGATATAGCCGAGCCGCCAACCCGTCATCGCAAAGCCTTTCGCAAAGCCATTGACCGTAATTACGCGGTCGCGCACTTGCGGAAAAGATGCCAAACTGCAATGTCCTTCCTCCGTAAAATTAATGTATTCGTAGATTTCGTCCGAAATTACATACACATTTTCTTGCGAAGCAATCACATCTGCCAACGCCTCCAACTCTTTTTTGGTAAAAACAGAACCCGTCGGATTGCAAGGAGAAGAAAAAATAACCAACTTGGTGCGCGGAGTCAGCGCGGCTTTGAGCTGGGCAGCCGTAGCCTTAAAATCCTGCTCAATACCAGCTTTGATAAGTACTGGAATGGCTTCGGCAAGCCGAACAATCTCTATGTAAGACACCCAAAACGGGGACAAAATCAGTACTTCGTCACCCGGATCGAGGAGCGACATACAGACGTTGGCGATGGACTGCTTGGCACCGTTGCTAACCACGATTTCGGCTACCGAATAGTCTAAACCGTTGTCGCGTTTGAACTTTCTAACAATAGCCTCCCGAAGTTCCTGCGCGCCCGGCACTGGCGTATATTTCGTAAAACCAGCGTCCAAAGCTCTTTTGGCGGCTTCTTTGATGTGGTCGGGCGTGTCAAAGTCGGGTTCGCCGAGGCTCAAACTGATTACATCGTGTCCTTTGGCTTTCAGGTCGCGCGCCATTTGCGCCATTTTGATAGTTTCGGACTCTGCCATGTGCAGGATTCTTTGAGAAAGTGAGTTGGACATTTTATAATTGAATTGAAATTTTTTGCAAATATAACTTAAAATCGAAAAAATATAAATTATACCACGCTTTGAGTTCATTTTATCTTTACTTTTGCGAAAAAAATTATTTTGAAAGATTTTGTGTAAAAAAAAAATGAGAAAAAAAATTTTGATTGTCCGATTCAGTTCTATTGGCGATATTGTGCTTTGCAGCCCGATTGTGCGTTGTTTGAGCTTACAGTTGGGAGCTGAAATTCATTTTTTGACCAAAAAATCATATTTGAGTATTGTCGAAAATAATCCATACCTGTCGAAAGTTTTTGGGATAGAAAAAAGTGTTGCTGAACTGTTGCCAGCTCTAAAAAAAGAAAAATACGACGTGATAATTGATTTGCACCACAATTTGAGAAGCCGAATTTTGTCGCTTCGATTGGGCGTGCTAACATTCAGATTCCCGAAACTGAACATCGAAAAATGGCTTTTGGTGAAGTTCAAAATCAATAAATTGCCCGATTTGCACATTGTAGATAGATATTTTGAAACCGTCAGGCAGCTCGGCGTAAAAAATGACCAGCAAGGATTGGATTTTGCGATAGCACCCGAAGACGAACTCGACCTTGCGCCCATTCTTTTGGGGGAAGACAAGACGTTTTACGCCTTTGCAATCGGAGCGACTTTTGCTACCAAACGCTTGCCGAATGAAAAAATTATTGCAATATGTAATACTATTTCAAAAAATATAATTTTGTTGGGCGGCAAAGATGACCAACAAAATGCGGAACTTATCGTCCAAAGCAGTTCCAAAAATATAGTAAATCTTTGTGGAAAATTGAGTATTCAGCAGTCCGCATCGGTCGTCAAACAGGCAGAAAAAGTGCTGACCCACGACACTGGATTGATGCACATAGCGGCAGCTTTTCACAAAAAAACCGTTGTGTTTTGGGGCAATACGCTGCCCGAGTTCGGAATGTATCCTTACCAGACTGCGCACAAAAACATAGAAGTCAAGGGCTTGGCGTGCCGTCCGTGTTCCAAAATAGGCTTCCAGACTTGCCCAAAAGGTCACTTCCGATGTATGCAAGATATAAATTTGGACGATGTGGCTGCCGCCCTTGAAGAGCTATGAGCTGCCAAAAAATTTCATTTTTTGACTTGTTGCGACCGCATTAGTCGGCATTATCGGCAGTGTGAGGGCATAAAAAGTATTCAATAATGTTAAAGTTATCTTAAATTTTTGTTAAAGTTTTGTTAAATTTTTAATCTGACTTGAACTACTATTTTTTATAAATAATTGAAAATCAATTATTTATAAAAAAAAATAAAAAAAAATAAAAAAAAATAAAAAAAAATAAAAAAAAATAAAAAAAAATAAAAAAAAATAAAAAAAAATAAAAAAAAATACTTGTATCTTTGTTGTAGAAAATAAGGGTAATAAAATTATTTTGTGAATTACGACATTAAATTTTTATTTTTATGATATATTTCTTTCCTACTCCATTGCTTTCAAAAAGTGGGCGCGGCGATGTTTCGCTCTCCCACTGTATCCGCAACACGGTGTTTTCGATCACCACGCTTCCTCCCTTGCGGTAGTCCAATCTGTTTAGCACAGCTGTTGCTGCTGCTCTTTTTACAGGCATTGCTCTGTTAGGAACGCGTCCAAAATAAAGGACTGTATTCTCATTTGTCTTTTGCGCCAAAACTGCGTTAGATTTTCGTTACAATGCAAAGGCATTGCGCCTCAAATCTGCCTTGTTTTGACCCAAAATCCTGCGTGATAATATTCAGTCACTTATTTTCTCTTCATTCCTAAGGTTTTCATTGTTGTGTCAAACTATAATTTTTAGCTTTTTTTTGTCTTGTGGGCTACGTCTGCCTATTGGCTTCGGTGTTTTGTGCTTTGCACAGACGCAATGCAGCCCTGCAAGCTATTAAAATGATTATTCACTTGCCGGCGAATAATAAAAACCGAGTGTTTCCTTCCACGACGCTCAAAGTATATACGCTTTTCTAGATCCAGCGTTTGTGCTATAAAGTGGAGGACAATTTATTTTACAAGTTATTTTTAAATTTCTCAAAATGAAAAAATTTAGATTAGCAAGTGTTATGATTTTAACACTTTTTATGTCGCTCCTGTTAAATGCACAAGATTTAACAAAAACTACTAACTTTAATGATGAAAACATTAAAGAGCAAACTGAACATGGCTCACCGCCAGAGATACTCTGTACCACACAATCAGTAATTAACTATCAGTTATTACAATTTGAAAGTAGTAATTCCTTGTATGTCGAATTAGAATCGGACGCTAAAAGTCAGGATATTCAGTTCAGCGAAAAAGGAAAAGACAACTGGAAGAAAGTCGTAATAGGCAAAAACGCTACATTTAGAATTGACGGATTAGATTCTGATAAAGAATACGACTTCCAAACTGTTAATAGTTGCGGTAAAACAGTATCAATATTTTTAGTCAAAACTGCTCGCGATGCTGATAATCCTATCAATGTTTCTAACAGGTTGTATAAAATTTTAACAGACCGGCTAAAAACTACTTCTACCGAATCGCTCCAAAATTTCCTCCGAAACGAAACAAGTATTGCTATAGAGGAAAGGCTGTCGTTTTTCCAACAATACTTTTTAGACGGTGCAGCTTTGCCAGATGGAACAAATGAAATTCCATACAAGGCTGTCGAAAGAGGAATTAACACTGACTGTAATTGTAGGTTCATCATCAATACGTCACAAATTGCTTCACCTTCTTACCAAACAGCCACTGGCGTTGTTCAGGGACAATATGGGTATGGAAAAATAGGCGAAAAACGTGTGGACTTGTGGCCCAAAGCTAGTTTGGGCGAAGAAGATGCAAAATATTGGTGGAACAAGGGGAATAAAGGACCTGCAAAATGGCACACTTTATTCACTGAAGGTTATAGAACAACCAGACAGCAACCATACGGCGCGTCTTTAGATTATATTGGGACGGGAAGTTCATCGTTCTCTAATCAAGTTGCTACATTAAGTGCCATCTTATATTGTGACGGGTACGATAAGGAAGAAAAAGGTAGCTGCGAATGTGATAAAGATTTGTCTTTTGCTTACCATTACGGAACTAAAATAAATGCTCGCGCACAAATTATTACAGGTCCTTATGGTGATAAGAAATCCTACGCGGCAGTAGAGGATATCGCTGTTGCTGTCTTCAGAAATACTGCGACAGCAGACTATGTGATATTGGGTGCAGGTGCTGCCAATGTAAAAGCCGAATGTGAGCAAAGTGTAAATGCAGATTTTTGGACAAATCTTCTACAAGTGGCTGGTTCTCTTGCGCCAATATTGATTGCAGGAGCAGCTACTCCTGCCCAAATAGCACTTCTTGCTACCCAACTCGGAACTTTTATTAATACCAACCTTTATACCAGTATAGGGACTTGTACCAATGACGCTCTCGTAAATAATTCCTTGATTGAAACTGGTACAAATATCACTCAAAAGCTAAAAGCCAATCAAGGAGTGGAATTAATAATGTACAGTGCTGACAAAATGAAATGTGGAGGAATGAGAGCTTGGTTCAGTAACACAAGCATCAATAGTGATTTCTACTTGAGTGCTTATGTAAAGGGAGGTGCGAAACGAGGTGAGGGTACTTTTTGTTGCAATCCAAAATTGGGTCTTTGGATACTTGCTTCCTATGACGGACCTTGGGATAGTGATGAACTAAAAAAACAAGCGGGAAAAAAATTATATGAAATCAATCCTTGGTATCTTCCGTCAGACAATGTGTTGGGAGTTGTAAAACTTCCGGGAGATTTTGGTTGGGTAAGCGCGCCTGTTGATAAAGGAACAGACTGTCCAATCCGAATTAATCCAAGAAATAGTGGACGTTCTGCATTTAGTGAGCAATCCATTTTAGCACCTAACAATCAGATTGAAAATATCACATGGCAAGACGGCGCAGAAATCCAAGTAATAGACGCTTACGGACGCGTGATGTTTAAACATCAAAACGTCGGAAAGCAAGAAATAACGCTCAACTCTTATCTCAATGAGCATCAGCTACTTCCAGCTCAATCGGGTATTTATTTTGTTCAGGTTACGAATGCTAAAAATAAAAGAGCAATCACTACTTACAAGATAGTCATTAACAAATAACTAAAAAAAATCTAATCCTCTTTGTTGCTTGGCTTACAAGCAGCAAAGAGGCTTTTTATCACTTCATCACAATTTAAAAATTACAAAAAAATGAAAAAAACGAGATTTAGGAACTTAATTTTGGCAGCCGTTGCTGTCGCCTGTTTAGTTGTTGCGTGCAGTCCAGACGATCCTGCGCCTATCAAAAAGCCATTGGATTGCCCGAAAGGCTATATATCTGTGGGCGACAGTGTCTGTAAGTGTCCCGACGGAAATTATAAATTAAGAATACATAATTTATCTGACACAACTAAAATATGTCGCCCACTCAAAAAAAATGAATACTACGGCATTGCCTATGGTTGTATCTGTCCTGATACATTTTTTATGGACTTTCCGAACGGATTTGACAAGGATACCTTAAATCTTGTTTTTACCACTCAAAATTCTTTCTCTAATAAGTCGGTAGTTTTTTACAAATATAGCACTCCCACAGGTGATAGTTTAGCAGCAGAGGATTATGAAGCTATAAATCGTGTAGGATATCCGTTTTGTCAGTATAAAGACAACAACGGGGAGTATTTTGTTACATACGGCTACCGAAGCTACATAAAAATGAACCCTGACCGAAGTACTTTACGTTTTCATTATACTTATATAGCGAATGATAAGACCGAACCTATTGAAAATTGCGACATCATCTTCCGAAAATAAAAATTAAACACCTTTTGTATCACAATTTAAAAATCACTAAAAATGAAAAAATTAATTCAAATTTCATCTATTTTATGCTTTCTGGCTTGGGTTTGCGTTTCTTGCCACAGAGAAGAACCCCCAATTCAAAAATTCAGTTGCCCAAATGGGTACGACATTGTTGGCGATACTGCTTGCCAATGCCCACCACAAAATACCCATCATAGTTATTATCTTGCTTCAGTAGGCGATACTGCAGTCACTTTTGCTAAAGTGTGCCGCCCCCTTGAGAAGGGAGAATACTATGGCATCGGAGAATGTTATATCAGAGATTCGATTTTTATGTATTTTGATGGAAGCTCCGCCTATTTAATATCCGCGAGCAACCCAAAAGGGACGGGTATCCAGATACCACGTACAAGTATCAAATTTTTTGCTAACGATATTTATCAAACGCCAACGGGCGACAGCTTGAGGGGAGATTTTGGGATTTTTAGCGGAGGTGTAACACCAGACGGTCTAATGGTCAAGGACAGCTCGGGGGATAAGATTGGGTCAGCTTATTTTATCTTAAAGTTTAACCTCGACAAAAGCCGTGCAAGCCTTTCATTCAATAGTAGGAACTGGAGCAAAGGCACTTGGCTACCCGGCAGGTCTAAAATTGATTTTTGGCGTTGAAAGATTGACCAAACTCCTATCGAAAGTCTAATAGCACCTCAACAGCTACAAACGAACAGAGGATAAAAACAAAAAAAAGGTAAGAAACAGTGATTGTTTCTTACCTCCTTTATCGTTGTGTTAGAGCTAAAATCAAGCATCTTGTACCACAAAAAATGATTATTCACTTGCCGGCGAATAATACAAAACCGAGTGTTTTCTCCCCACGACACACAAATATACGAACATTCAAAGAATATTTGCTGTTTCGTATGCAAAAAAGTAGAGATTTTTAAAAAAATTATTTTCATCTTTTAAAATTTTCTATTTATGAAAAAGTTTTACGGAGCCTTGCGACTCCAAAACAAGTCTAAATTATTCAGCTTATTGGTAATTTGTGCCTTTATTGGTGCTTGCAAAAAAGATGCAATAGACCGCGCCGATACGTCCGTTAATGCAACACTTAAACAGGGCGCAAAAATTTTATATGCTGGAGCGGCTTTAGGTAGCAGCCTTGAAAGGACTGATTCCGATAATCCTGCCCTATCCACAGACACTACCGTAAAAAAAATTGTTTTAGGAGCAACGTTACTAAATCCTTATACGTTACCTAATATGACGCAAGCCTTCCAAAACGTGTACGGTCAGCTACCGCCCAATACGCTGTCTGCTACGGATAGGTACATTCAGTTCTCTCCAAGCAATGAAAGTGAGTTCATAGCTTTGTTAGAAGATAAGAATATTGAGAAAAGTTCTTATCCTTTGGACAAAATAGTCGTCAGTAGCGGGAGCTATTATGAGCAAGCAGGGGTTAATTTTGTTAGTACGTTCCCTGTCATATACAGCGTTGTCCCTATGGGTACAGTTCTTCCAGCAGTGCCGTATCAAGTTATTGCACAAATGTATATCCCTAAAAGCAGTCCGATATGGGAGCAAGAGGCTTTCAAATTGACGAATAACGATGACTTTATGACAAATGATTTTAAGCAAAATAGAGCTTCAATTATCAACACAGTCCGCCAGAATCCATGTTCTGATTTGCCGTTGGAGTTTTTATCTCTCATCGGAGGCTGTAATGTGGAGTCAGAAAAAGCCGCTCGCGGCTCTCAAAAAGTACATGGCATAGTAGAGGTGGAGAATTATCCCGCTTGCCCAAGCAAATGGCGACCAATCAGAAAAGTAAAAGTTATAATTCGTGGGGGTTGGCTGTGGCTAAAAAGGGACGTTGTGTATGCAGACAACAACGGAAGTTTCACGAGTGACAAAAACTTCTCGAAAGCAAAATTTGAACTCGGGTACAGAAATGATTTCGGCAGGGTAATCCCTTACAGCAATGGGTGGCAGTATATTTGGAATTTCATGGACGAATTAAAACCTGATTTTCCATTTATTTTAGAAGGCAGTGCGCTCTCGAATGTCCAGTTGAGAGTTGGGCATAATTTTAATCCACAAAGCGACCCTGCAAGTTATTGGTGCGGAGCGGTAATACACAATGGGCTGATAGAACAACACGAGATGTGCTTGCAAGAAGGAATCCAGCCTCCATTTTATTTGCACGTTGTGCTGCACCAAAAAGATGGTGCGCACCATGCAGGCACCAGAATGATGCACTACGTGAATGGTGTATCGAGCCTTGCTACCTTCAAAAACTTTTTGGAGTCGTTAGGCATAAACCTAATCGGCGCTCTCTCTATGAATTTACTGACCGTTTATGGCTCTGACGTAAAATTTGGCTGTGGCAGCGAAACTCCTGAAATGGGCTTTTTTAACACCGACCGCTACTGCGAGCTTATCTATCACGAGTTTGGACATGCCTCTCACTGTACGAAAGTAGGACCTCATTGGTGGGTAGAGTTTGGATTGGCTGAATACAACAATCCCGGTCCGCCACCTTACGGCAATGGCGATACCTATTACCACCATATCATTGCGGTCGGGGAGGCATGGGCTTACCACATTGGGCATTATATGGCGCAGATGAAATGGGGGAATTGCACGACCACTTTTCCCGAACAAGGAGATATTGACCATTTACAGAATGTGCTATACTTCAGTAACGCTCAACAGCCAGCTCTGAATAGTCAACTCAACTTTTTAGAGAACTTCGAGCCTGACCGAGTGCAAGACCCTATGCGCTGGATACCAAAAGGATTGATGTGGGATTTGATGGACGAACATATTGATAATTCAGTTGTAGTAATGGACTCTGTTTATTTTTTTACAAATAAAGTCTTGTTTCATGCCATGAATAATGATATTAAAAATATGCAGCAATTTAGAGATAATCTAATTCAAGAAGTTAGCGGAATTCCATTCCTAAATGCGCAAAAAAATAAAGTTATTAACTTATTTAAAGAATACCACTATGAGTAACTTACAATCAATAGTATTAGGATTTTTTTTAGTCCTTACTCTCTGTGCCTCATCGTGCAAAAGAGACGAATGTTTATACCCAACAGGGCATACTTTCAGCACCAAAGGAATTCATTTTTTTCCTGAAACAGACTCGCTTTCTTTGGGCGATACCCTTTGGGTAAGCTTTGACGAACCCGATCGGTTTGTGATAGCAAATGGGGACAGCATAGATTTTGCGAACGCAGCTAATTTGGGTACTTATTTGAAATGTAGCTTTTTTAATGAAATGGGTGGGCTAGAATATGCTATCCCTTACATAGATTTTATTCTAAAAAAAGGTATAGTTTTCAAAGATCATTCAGCTGATTTCAAACTACGAAGTTATTTATTCGATCATATCGGCGGTCATTATCAACTTTCAGTTGGAATGGTTTTGAAAAAACAAGGTATGTATTTCATTAGCAATTCAGACGCTAGCGGAGTCTATAAAATGGACGACCCAAACTACTGCACTTCTTCTACCTTTTTGCTGCCAATATCAAATACGGACAAACATATAGATTTACTTATAGAAAGAACCCCTGATAGGGTTGCGGAATTAGAACAATATAAAGACCACATTTATTGTTTTTTTGTAAAATAACTCCCAACACCTACGAGCAGCCAGTGCCGGCAGTTGGCTGCTCGTATTTTTTAACTTCAATTATTTACCGATTATGGCTTCTAAAAATATATATTTTTACTTTGCTTTGCTGTTGCTTGTAGGCTGCTCTGCGAGAGATGAGTGTACGACTCCTTCTGGGCATACGTTTATCACCAAAGGAATTCATTTTTTTCCTGAAACTGAATCGCTCTCTATTGGCGACACACTTTGGGTCAGCTTTGACGAATCCACGCATTTGAAAACATCAAAAGGCGATACTGTCTATTTTCCCAACGCTGCTAATCTTTCTACTTACATAAGTTGTCAATATGCAGGAGTAGGTGATACAGATTTCGTTTACGCTACCCAATACATTGATTTTGTATTGGAGAAAGGAAAATTAGGGAGCGACCATAAGTTTGATTATAAATTAAGAGATTATTTAATGGCTGAATCAAATGGTAGATATGAGATGAAGGTAGGACTTATCTTTAAAAAAAAGGGTGTATTTTCACTTTTTAATGGAGATGCTGCTAATGTGTATCAAAAAGGCGACAAGACACTCTGTACAGCATCGTTATTTACTATTCCTGTATCTAACGAATACCATTATCTTGATAAGATAATTGCTATTGCTCCGCAATATGCCTCCAATATTGATACATGGAAAAATAATATGTATTGCGTAAGGATAAAATAACTT
>JAYWGG010000241.1:0-4838 GCA_043778415.1 Saprospiraceae bacterium | reverse complement strand
AACCTCTAAAAATCAAAAAACATGGCAGATTAGAAAAATCAATCTTTGCTTATGGACTACAATGCATAGCTCAAGCTCTCATTAATTCCTTTCAAAGTATTATCCAAAATTTGATAGCCGCTTTTTTGTCATGTACTTAAAATTAATCATCAACATAAATTTTTTAAAAATGCAAAAATTAATCGTAGTAACTGCAATCGGATTGTTAAGCACAGCGTTTGTGGTGCTATCAACCAACTGGAATATTGACCCAAATTACAGCATCAAATTCAGTGGAAAAAAGGCAGAAGGAACTTTCTCTGGTTTAAGCGGTGTCATCAATTTTGAACAAAACAAACTGCAAGAGGCAAAAATTGACGTTTCGATAGATGCCAACACCATCAAGACTGGCAGCTCTACCAAAGACAGCCACGCGAAGGGAGAAAGTTGGTTTGATGTAGCCAAGTATCCAAGCATCAGATTTGAATCTACCGCTATCGCAAAATCAAGCGACGGTTATCTGGCTACTGGCAATCTAACGCTGCACGGCGTGAGCAAGACCGTCGCCATTCCTTTCCAGTTCATGGAGCAGAATGGCAAAGGCAGTTTTGTTGGAAGTTTCAAAGTAAAAAGAAAGGACTACAACATCAGAGGAAACTCTTTTGGTTTTTTGGTCGGCGACGACTTTGACCTAATCCTCAATGTCCCCGTGACCAAGTAATAAAAAAACGGCGTTATTCGCTTTCTTTTTGAGCATTATTTGAGTATTTCTATCGTGTCATTTTGGGGTTCTGCCGCACCAATGACACGGTGGAAATACTTTTTTTAGTTCAAATGGTTTTCCGCTTCAAAGTCGGCAGGCGGGATTCCCGTGTGTTTTTTGAATTGTCGGACAAAAAATTTGCGCGAATAAAAACCCAACTCTAAACCCAGTTCGGGTTGGTATTTTTTTTGAGCCAATAGCTTTTTGGCGGCAGCTACTCTATACGAAATCAACAATTCTTTGAATGTTTTTCCTTCGTAAGCAACAACTAATTTTTCTAATCGAGCGGAGCTAACGGGAAGTATATTGACAAACATTCGGGACTGCAAGTTGGGTTCTAAAAATAATTTTTCATTTTCTATCTTACTTTTTAGCTCCGACACCACCAGCGACGGCGACTGTCCGCTGCGCATATTCAGCATTTTTCCCTCCACAAACGCCAGAAATTCGTTGGCGTAGCCAAACGCTATCACCCAATAAGTAAGTGCCGCCGCCGCCACGTCGCTGAACCAAAAAAAGCTGCGGACATTGCCAAGTGACAAACCTAATATTCGGTAGTTGACGTAATCCGCCGTGATAAAAAAGGCATGAATCAAAAATAAAACAGCTAATATTTTAATAAAAACGCGGAGGCGAAAAATTTTCTGCTGCTGCCAAGGAAAATCTGTCGGCTGCGTAGCGCGATGAATGACAAAACGCCTCGCAAAATAAAGGTAAGTCCCAAAAATAAGCAAGTACAAAGGCTTCTCAAAAGTCCCGTAGTACGGAAAAAAAATCTGGTTGCCGATGTCATTTTCTACCGCTTGGTGTCGAAAAAAAGCCGTGATAAAAAAGCCGATTTGCACTACCGGAAGTATAAAATGTTTGAAATCTCTGCGCGCTAACCGAAAAGCGGGATAAAGATGGCTTTTGACGAAAAAAAATAACAACGGTCCGAAAGAAAAAGTGAAATAAATCGGCAAAAAATAAAGCCAATGAAAACGGTTGAACCAACCCGTGAGGACGAATAAATTATCGAGCAAGGTTAAGGAGAGGGTCGCCAATAAAAGTCCAAACAAAAAATTAGTTTGCCGATTGCCCGTTGGTTTGAGGACGTAAAGAACCGCCATCGCCAAACCCAAAAACGAGCCTACGGACAGCAGCAAAGCAACTAAAACATCAATTATTTTGATTAAAAACTCCATATTCTTTTCTAAAAAGTACGAAAAAAAACTAAATCTCACTTTTATTGACCCAAAATTACTATTTTTCGCCACTTTTTGAAACCACATTATCAAATGAAAACTATTTTTTTTGTCGCAAATGGGATTTTTAGATAAAATTTTTCGTCCAACCCCTCCAACGCCGTCGGCTGAAACACCGCATCGGACGGAGTCGCCGAGTCCAGAGGTCGCTTTCGGACGGTATTCGGACGGCAATAAATCGCCCGAGCAACTTGCGGCTTGGAACTCGTCTATCGCAGCCTTTGACAGAGAAGATTTTATGTCCGCCTTCGAACATTTTTTTCGCTATTTGAAAGACAAAAAAACTCAAAACGTCCACACCGAGCGGCTTTCGGGACGGATTCACTTCGTAATACAGCAAGGCTCCAACCGAGTGAGCGGCTTCGCCAACGAGCGTTGGCTGCGCGCAGAAGCCAAACTTGCCAAAGCCGATGCACTCAATGTCGGCTTTATGCGCCGATTGCTGGAGCAAAATTTTGCCCTCAAATACGGTCGCTACGCCATAGACGGCGAAGAAAATATCGTCCTTATTTTTGATAGCTACACGCTGGATTGTTCGCCCTACAAACTCTACTATGCTCTCAAAGAGATTGCTTTGCTCGCCGACAAACAAGACGACTTGCTGCTCGACGAGTTCAAAATGTTGCGCTCCGCTACGCCCGATGCCCTGCTCCGCGAAGAACTTTCGGCAGCCGAAAAAGAGCTGAAATATCAGTACACAACCGCACAAATCAAACAGGCTTTTGAGCAAATACAAGCCCTAAACGCCGAAACACAAGCCGCAGCGATTGCGTATTTGTTGCTTTTTTTGTGTTACAAATTGGATTATCTCATCAAGCCCGAAGGCGTGATGATGGAAACTTTGGAGCGAATCCACCGCACTTTTTTTACCAACGACGGCAAAACGCATTTACAAAAAAATGCAACTGTGGTAAAGGAATTTGAGCAGCTCGCAGCTCGCTCAAAAGAAGATTTTTTTAAGGAAATGTATCGCACAAAAGCAACTTTTGGAGTTACTAACACCACTACGCACGAGCAGTTGGTTGCTTTTTTGGAAGGCGAACTCAAAAATGTGAATTGGTACCAAGAAAATCACTACGAACACGTCGCGCTTGCCATCACGGGCTACGCCGTCGCCTTTTCGCTTTTCAACTACGCCCTGCCGATGCCCGACCGCGACTTACTGCACTACTATTTTGAAGTATTGGAGTCCGATTTTTTGACTTCGCTCGGCTATCCGTTGCCGCACGCCGATTTGTCTGCGCCAAAACTCATCAAAGAACATCTAAAAAATCTGACCGCTGCCCACGCCGCCAAATACCCCGATTTTAGACCGAACACGGAACTGCTTCGCTTCGAAACAAAGGCGTATTTTGCGCAGTCTTTCCTGCTTATGATGACGAATATAAAAATGTAAATCCACCGATTACTCACTCATATCCATAGTCGTGAACACGTTTTGCACGTCCTCGTCGTCCTCCATGCGGTCTATCAGCTTGATGAGGTCTTCCACTTCGTCGTCGTTGAGTTTTTTCGTGATGTTCGGCACACGCTGAAATTCCATACTCAACACGTCTAAACCTTTTTCGTCGAGTGCTTTTTGCATCATACCGAAGTCCGTAAAAGCCGTCAAGATTAAGATTTCTTCTTCCTCTTGCCGAAGCTCGTCCAAGCCAAAATCAATCAATTCCAGTTCGAGGTCTTCGAGATTCATACCTTCCGACTTGATGCGAAAAACTGCTTTTCGGACAAACATGAACTCCACCGAGCCGTTGGTGCCGAGCGAACCGCCTGCGCGATTGAAGTAAAGGCGTACATTTGCTACCGTTCTCGTGGGGTTGTCGGTCGTAGTTTCGACCAAAAACGCTACGCCGTGCGGACCGTAGCCCTCATAGACGACTTCCGAATAATTTTCGGAATCCTTTGAAGTCGCTCTTTTGATAGCATTTTCTATATTCGCTTTCGGCATATTTGCCTGCTTGGAATTTTGGATAGCTGCCCGCAGACGTGGATTGTTGTTGGGGTCTGGTCCGCTTTCTTTTACTGCAATCGCTATTTCTTTACCGATTTTTGTAAATGTTCTCGCCATTCCTGCCCAACGCTTCATCTTGGTTGCTTTCCGATATTCAAATGCTCTTCCCATAATTGTTAGATTTTTTTTTGCGACTGATTTTTTTCGCTCCGCAAAAGTATTGATTTTTTCGCTTTGCCACAAATTTGCTGCCAAAATTATAAGGAATGAAAAAAGTTAAATTTTTATAAAATTATTTTTGTTAAAATGCTTTAATTCAACAAAAAATGTTTTAAATTTGCGTTGGTAAATTAACACACAGCTAAACATTTTTCAGATTGAAGATAAACACCAAATATCGAATTTTGGGCATTGACCCCGGCACCAACGTCCTCGGCTATGGCGTGATAGAAGTATTTGAAAAAAAAATGTTTCTGTTGGATATCGGCGTTCTCACGCTCGGACACACGCCCGAGCAAGCCTACAAACTAAAACTTATCTTCGAGCGAGTGCAAAGTCTGATTGACTTGCACGGCACTTCGGAGCTGGCGATAGAGGCACCTTTTTATGGCAAAAACGCCCAATCTATGCTCAAATTGGGGCGTGCGCAGGGCGTAGCGATTGCCGCAGGCATGACCAAAGGGCTGCACGTCACAGAATATATGCCCAAAAAAATCAAACAATCCGTCACCGGCAACGGCAACGCCAGCAAAGAACAAGTGGCAGCGATGCTCAACCAGATTTTTAGCTGCTCTTTGGAAGCCAAATTTCTTGACGCTACGGACGCTTTGGCCGCCGCCGTCTGCCACTTTTATCAATCCAACTCCCCAATGGCGGGCAAGTCCAGCGGCAACAGTTGGTC
>JAYWGG010000240.1:0-4846 GCA_043778415.1 Saprospiraceae bacterium | reverse complement strand
TGAAAGTGATTGACCGCGACGCAGGCGACCAAGAGCGGTTCGTCAATACGCTGTCGGGCGGCGAAACTTTTTTGGTGTCCCTATCGCTGGCGTTGGGGCTGGCTTCGCTCTCCTCCAGACGAATGAGAATCGAGTCGCTTTTTATCGATGAAGGCTTCGGGACGCTTGATTCTGCTACGCTCGGCATCGCAATGGACGCACTTGAGCGGCTGCATCAGCAAGGGCGAAAAGTAGGCGTAATCTCGCACGTCCACGAAATGACAGAGCGAATTGGCACTCAAATCCGAGTCGAAAAAATCTCAAGTAACAAAAGTCGAGTCGTTATTTGACGAACAAAAAAAGGCAAAAAAATAAAAAATTGTATCTTTTCGTACAAAATTTCGTTTTTGGGCGTAGGTTTGTGACCGAATTCTAAAACTTTGAAAAAAAATTATGGCAAAAAACTTATTGATTGTCGAATCGCCGGCGAAAGCCAAGACGATTGAAAAAATCTTGGGCGCGGATTTTATCGTAAAATCCAGCTTCGGACATATCCGAGATTTGGAAAAAGGCGAAGGCGCAGTGGATATAAAAAATGGCTTCAAACCAAAATATATCATTTCGCCCGAAAAATTAAGAGTCGTCAAAGAACTCAAAGAGTACACCAAAAAAGCCGAAGAAGTCTGGCTCGCTACCGATGAAGACCGTGAGGGCGAAGCTATTTCGTGGCATCTTTGTCAGGTTCTGGGCTTGAACGAACACACTACCAAGCGAATCGTTTTTCACGAAATCACCGCACCCGCTATCAAAAAAGCCATCGCCAAGCCACGAACTGTGGACTTGCACCTCGTAGATGCGCAGCAAGCGCGCCGCGTGCTGGATAGGCTCGTAGGCTTCGAGTTGTCGGGCGTATTGTGGAAAAAAGTGCGCGGAAAATTGTCCGCAGGACGCGTGCAGTCCGTCGCCGTCAAATTGGTGGTAGAGCGCGAGCGTGAAATTCAAGACTTCAAAGTGGTCGCTTTTTACAAAATCGCCGCCATCTTCGACGTACAAAACAGTCAAGGAAAAACGGTGCAGCTCAAAGCCGAACTGACGGATCGGTACGACAAACAGGAAGACGCACAGGCATTTTTGCAAAAATGCGTCGGCGCAAATTTCAAAGTCGAAAACATAGATGTCCGCCCCACCATACGCAAGCCGACTGCACCTTTTACGACCTCCACTTTGCAGCAAGAAGCCAGTCGTAAGCTCGGTTTTAGCGTCAATCGCACGATGAGCAACGCCCAGCGACTCTACGAAGAAGGGTTCATTACTTATATGCGTACCGACTCGACCACGATGAGCGAAACGGCGTTGAGCAGCATTGCAACTGAAATAACGCGCGTGTATGGCAGCCAATATCTGCATACTCGCCAGTACAAAACCAACAAAGTAGGCGCACAAGAAGCCCATGAAGCCATCAGACCTACCTATATTGACCGCCAAATAGTGACTCAAGATCGCGACCAACAGCGACTGTACGAGCTGATTTGGAAACGCACGATTTCGTCACAAATGGCGAATGCAGAACTCGAAAAAACAACCGTAAAAATCGGTATTTCGACCATTCGGGACGCACAGTTACAAGCGGTAGGCGAAGTTTTGAAGTTCGACGGTTTTTTGAAAGTATATTTAGAATCCAAAGACGAAGGCGAAGAAGAAGAAACCGCAGGAATGCTGCCACCAATCAAAGTTGGGCAGCCTCTCACCCTCAACGAAATGACCGCAACGGAGCGTTTTACGCGTCCGCCAGCTCGCTTTTCGGAGGCATCGCTCGTGAAGCAGCTCGAAGAATTGGGCATCGGTCGCCCGTCCACGTACGCTCCCACGATTAGCAAAATCATGGAAGAAGGACGCGGATATGTGGTGAAAGAAAGCCGCGACGGAACGCCCCGCGTGTTCAACGTGATGACTTTAAAAAATAACGACATCAAGAAAACAACAAACTCGGAAGTCACAGGAACTACAAAAAATCAACTTTATCCGACCGATATGGGAATGTTAGTGGTTGATTTTTTGAGCGAAAATTTCAAAGACGTGATGAATTACAACTTCACGGCGGACATCGAAAAACAATTTGACCACATCGCCGACGGCGGACAAAATTGGTCAAAAATGTTGGAAAAATTTTACGCGCCTTTCCACGAAACAGTAGAAAAAACCCTCCAAACCGCCGACCGCGCCAACGGCGAGCGAGTACTCGGAAAAGACCCCGACACAGGCAGAACAGTATTGGTGCGAATGTCGCGCTTCGGTCCTGTCGTCCAGATTGGCGCGCCCGAGGAGTTGGGCGAAGATGAAAAACCAAAATACGCTAACCTCAAAGCAGGGCAATCTATGGAAACGGTCGCGCTCGATGAAGTGATGGATTTGTTCGGATTGCCAAAAAATTTGGGTGATTTCGAGGGCAGCGAAGTGGTCATCGGCATTGGGCGGTTCGGTCCTTACGTCAAGCACAACGAAGGGTTTATCTCTTTGCCGCGCGGCGAAGACCCGCACTCTATCGGCATGGAACGCGCCATCGAACTCATCGAAGAAAAACGCCAAGTAGATGCGCCGATAGCTGTTTACGAGAAAAAACCGGTCATAAAAGGCAAAGGTCGCTTCGGACCTTTCATCAAGTGGGACGGCATTTTTATCAATATTCCGGTCCGATATAATTTCGATACGATTACTGCCGAAGAATGTTCGGAACTCATCGCTACCAAGATGAATAAAGAAGCCAACCGTTATATTTTGCGTTGGGAGGAAGAAAAATTAGCGGTAGAAAATGGCAGATGGGGACCTTTTATTAAGTTCGGAAAAGAAAATATCAATCTGCCCAAAAATGCCGACGGACAAAAAGTGACTTCCGAAGAAGCTGCGCTTTTGACACTCGATGCAGTCAAAAAACTCGTAGAAGCACAGTTTCCAGACGCATTCGCAGCGAAGAAAAAAGCCGCGCCTGTCAAAAAAGCAGCAGCAAAAACCACGACGACTGCCAAGAAGAAGTAAAATAATAGCTATAATGTATAATTTATTTTTTTAATATGTAAAATATTAATTTGAGCCGAAGTTACCGACACCTTCGAGGTGTCGGTAACTTACAACAGATTACACATTATATTTTTATTTATACATTTCATCTAATGAATATCGCTAACGAATTTGAAAAAAAATTTGGCGAAAAGCCCCAATTCATCGTCCGTGCGCCCGGTCGCATCAACCTGATTGGAGAACATACCGACTATAACGACGGCTTCGTGTTGCCTGCCGCTATCGACAGAGCTATGTATTTTGCACTGTCACAAAGGTCGGATAATTTAGCAAATATTTTTTCGTCACATTATGACCAATTTTTACAATTTGATGTAAAGAATATTTCAAAAAACCAGTCGTCGTGGACACATTATTTGAAAGGAATTATCCAACAGTTCCAACGTCGAAATTGCGATATTGGCGGCTTCAATTTGGTTTTTGGCGGCGACATTCCTCTTGGAGCGGGCGTTTCGTCGTCGGCAGCACTCGGAGCGGGTTTTGCTTTCGGACTCAACGAACTTTTCGGACTTGGTTTTGACAGAGTCGAGCTGGCAAAAATATCGCAACAGTCTGAAAATCAGTTTATTGGCTTGAATTGTGGCATTATGGATATGTTCGCTTCGCTGCACGGAAAACAAGATGCCGTCCTTCTTTTGGATTGCCGCTCGCTTGATTTTCAGTATTTTTCTCTTTTGCAAACCGACTGCGCACTCGTCCTCTGCGACACTGGCGTAAAACACAATCTGGGCGACTCCGAATACAACTTGCGCCGAGCCGAATGTGAGCGCGGAGTAGCTGTTCTTCAAAATTATTATCCTGATATTCAGTCACTTAGAGATGTTTCGATGCCGCAGCTCGCGCGCTGCGAGTCGGCGATGGAAGCTGTGACTTACAAAAGATGTCGCTATGTGGTGCAAGAAATCGAGCGCACCCAATCGGCGTGTAAAGACTTGATAAACAACGACTTGCGTGCATTCGGCAAAAAAATGTACGCCACACACGAGGGCTTGCGCGACGACTACGAAGTGAGCTGTCCCGAGCTGGATTTTTTGGTGTCCAACACCCAAACAATGCCCGCCGAAACCGTGTTGGGCGCGCGACTGATGGGCGGCGGATTCGGTGGCTGCACCATCAATCTGGTCGCCAAAAACCAAACCGATGTCTTTATTGCGGAGCAAACCAAAAGTTATAAAAGTCAATTTTCGCTCCATTTAGCCTGTCACAAAGTCGTGATTACTGATGGAGTTTCGGGACAGCGTGAAGCGTGAGCTTTTTTGAAAAATAAAAAATTTATTGCCTGACAAAAAATATATTATGAAGGAGCAAAAAATAACTAATAATATCAAAGCACCAAACAATGATTTGGAGGTACTGAAAAAACATTTTTCTCATTGTTTTGATGCGAATGGAAAGTTTCAGATAGCGAAACTTCAGCAATCGCTTGAAGAAAAAGAAGCTAATTTTTCGAGTGAAAGCTATGGGCTGGAGTGGCTCGGCAAATCGTATGCGCGTATTTTGGCAAGCGACGCAGCGACAACTCTGCTCAAAGAAGACGAAGCACACAACAAAAAATCGGAAAACGCTGACGCTCAAAATCTGCTCCTGAAAGGCGACAACCTCGAAGTGCTGAAGCACCTCTCTAACGCCTACCACGAAAAAATAAAAATGATATACATTGACCCGCCTTACAACACTGGCAGTGACGGGTTTGTGTACAAAGACGATAGAAACTTTAAGGTCAGTGAGTTGCAATATCTGGCGGGGATAGATGGAGAAAAGGCAAAACGCATCTATGATTTTACGCGCAGCA
>JAYWGG010000239.1:0-4856 GCA_043778415.1 Saprospiraceae bacterium | reverse complement strand
TTTTGTAGAAAAATTCATCGTCGAAGATTTAAGATAGTTATTAGATTGTATGTTGTTTTGTTATTAATGCGAGCCGCTACGGAGTGATTCCCAATAGCGGCTCGCATCTTTTTTAGGTCAGAGCAACGACAAGTCCACAAACGGCAACTCGTTGGGGTAGTCGGTCGTAAAGTGCAGTCCGCGACTTTCCTTGCGCATCGAAGCCGAGCGCGTAATCAGGTAGCCCATCGTTATCAAATTGCGCAGCTCACAGAGTTGGGGCGAAAGCGTCGTCGTGTTGTAGAGGTCTTCGGTTTCTTGGTACAGCAAAAACAGGCGGTCGGAGGCTCTTTTTAGGCGCACATTGGAGCGCACGATGCCGACGTAGCTGCTCATCACTTCTTTCAGTTCTTTCAGGCTTTGGGTTATCAACACCATTTCTTTCGGGTCAGTCGTACCGGTCGCGTCCCAGTCGGGAATACCGTCAATGTGCTTCACAGCGTCTATTTTTTCTAAAATATCTTCGTGAATGCGGTGCGCAAAAACCATCGCTTCGAGCAGCGAATTAGATGCCAAGCGGTTGGCTCCGTGCAGCCCCGTGCAAGTACATTCGCCGCAGGCGTACAAGCCGTTGATGCTGGACTTTCCTGTAGCATCGGTCTGAATACCGCCGCACATATAGTGGCAAGCTGGTACCACAGGAATCATGTCTTTCATAGGGTCTATCCCGATGCTGACACATTTTTCGTAAATGGTCGGAAAGTGCGTCAAAAAAGACTCTTTTTCGAGATGTCGGCAGTCCAAACATACGAAGTCGTCGCCCCGAGTTTTCATTTCGTTGTCAATCGCCCGCGCCACGATGTCGCGCGGCGCAAGTGATTTTCGCGCATCGTATTTTTGCATAAACTCCTGTCCGTCGCGAGTTTTTAAGATGCCACCAAAACCTCTGACGGCTTCGGATACCAAAAAGTCTGGATTTTCGCCTGCGGGATTGTAGAGCGCAGTTGGGTGAAATTGTACAAATTCCATATTTTCCACTCTGCCTTTTGCCCGATAGACCATCGCTATCCCGTCTCCCGAAGCGATGACAGGATTGGTAGTGTTGCGATATACTTGCCCCGCACCACCCGTCGCCACGACGGTTACTCGGGCGAGCAAGGTGTCAATCGCACCTGTTTTTTTATCAAAAGCATACGTTCCGTAACACTCAATGTTGGGCGTGACTCGTGTGATGTTGTAGCCCAGATGGTGTTGCGTAATCAAATCTACCGCAAAATAATGTTCCAGCACCGTGATATTGTCGTATCGAGCGGCTTCTTCCATCAGCGTCCGTTGCATTTCCCAACCCGTCAGGTCTTTGTAGTGCAGTATCCGATGCTCCGAGTGTCCGCCTTCGCGGGCGAGGTCGTAGGCGTGACTTTTGTCTTTATCAAACCGCGCGCCCCACTCGATAATCTCTTGGACTCTGGCGGGACCTTCTTTTACCACGATTTCGACGATTTCTTTCTTACAAAGTCCGTCGCCTGCGTCCAGCGTGTCGGCGACGTGTTTTTGGTAAGAATCTTTCTCAAAATCCCAAACCGCCGCTACCCCACCCTGCGCATACCGAGTGTTGCTTTCGCCCTCCACAGTCTTGGTAAGCACCAAAATCTTCAAGTCGGGACGCTGCTGCGCTGTTTTTATCGCCAAAGTCAGTCCAGCAATTCCCGAACCCAATATCAAAACATCTGTTTTTTTTGTCATAATTTTTTCTTTATTCGCTACTTCCCAAAAAGCGCGCTTTCAATCATCTGGCACAAAATATGCCCCACCAAAATATGCGACTCCTGAATGCGCGGAGTGTCGGAAGATGGAATATTAATCAAAAAATCACAATAATTGTTCATTTTTCCGCCTGCCGCACCTGTCAGCCCGACCGTTTTTAGTCCTATTTCGTGCGCTTTTTGCAAGGCGCGCAGCACATTCGGAGAGTTGCCAGAAGTAGAAATACCGACCAACATATCGCCCTTGCGCCCTGCTGCTTCCACCATTCGGGCATAAACTTCGTCGAAAGAATAATCGTTTGCTACTGCCGTCAGATAGGACGAATTGACGTGCAGAGCCTCCGCATAGAGTGGTTTTCTGTCCAAATAAAATCTTCCCGAAAGCTCGGCGGCGATGTGCTGGGCATCGCCTGCACTCCCGCCGTTGCCACAAAATAAAATTTTGCCATCAGCCCGAAATACTTGCGTGGCGGCTTCGGCAACGTCTTGAATGGTTTTTAGTAATATTTCATCGGACAGTAAAAGTTGTTTTACTCTGATGCTTTCGGCGATACTTTGGCGAATGATTTGCATAAAAAGACGGATTGAGGCTCAATTTTTTTTTAAAAATAAAAATACTATTTGCTGCGTAAAAGTAAAGGTAAAGTTCTAAATGAGGGGGAAAAGGGCGGTTTTTTTTTATAAATAAGAAAAAGTCAACTTCTAATTTTTCAATCTATTCAATGCACAACAACGGTTTTCCAATCCGTTCAATTACAGTTTTTTTATTGGAATGGACTTTGGTTTTAGTGACATATTTTGATAAATTAGATAGCAGTCAAAGTAAAAAAACTACCTTTACAGATTGTTAATTTTATCAACACAGAATATGGATACTAAACAATTTTTAGAGGATTTAGGCTTTGAAAGCAAAAATGACACTCTTTACCAAAAAGAATACAAATTGTACGGCTACACATTGAAAGCCGATATAACCAAAGGTAAAATTTTGTATAGAAATGATGAACAAACAACTATTGGCAGACAAGCCGACGGTCAAATACAAATGGGCGACAAGACCACTTCAAATTTCAGCCAACCAGAAAATTTTGTGGTATTGGAGTGTGTAGATAGACTTTTGAGTAAAGGTTATAATCCTAATGACATTCATTTAGAAAGACGCTACCCGTCAGGAAGAGGTGCAAGCGGAGGTAAGTCAGACGTTTGTGTTTATGGTAAAGATGAAAAATCTTTATTGGTAATTGAATGTAAAACTTGGGGAGAAGAGTTTGAAAAAGAAAAAAGAAAAATGGAAGAACATGGCGGACAGTTGTTTGCCTATTTAGCAAATGACCAAAACGCTAAATTTTTAGTTCTTTATGCTTCAAAAATTGATAAATCTGTAACACAATATGAAAATTTAATCATTCAAGTAAAAGATAGAGAGGAAGACTTAAAGAAAAGTTTAAAGCAAATTGAAGAAGAAAACATAAAACTGTATCGTGATGGAAAGAACAAAGGTGAATTTTTTGAAGTTTGGAAAGAGTCTTTTAATAGTTATTTTCATTTTAATGGAATATTCGATGACGATGCCAATGCTTATTCATTAGAATTAAAAGCCCTAAAAAAGAAAAATTTGAAATCCTTGGAAGATTCACAGGGCTTGTTTAACAAATTTGCAGAAATATTAAGGCACAACAACATTTCTGACAACGCAAATGCTTTCAATAAAATACTTTCATTGCTGCTGTGTAAAATAGTTGATGAAGAAAAAAATGACGACGACGTGTTGGATTTTCAGGTGAAAGAAGACGAGGAATATGAGCATATCATTGACCGTTTGCAAGCACTTTACCAAAAAGGAATGAAGAAACTGAATGAAGAAATCATATATTATTCAGAGGCTGAGCTGCACGCAATCATTAAACTTTATCCCAAACAAACCCCAATAGAGCGAGTCGAAAAAATCTTTAAGGAACTAAAATACTACACCAATAACGAGTTTGCTTTTAAGGAAGTCCACAATAAAAATTTGTTTATTCAAAACGGACGGGTTGTGGCAGAAGTAATAAAATTGATTCAAAACTTTAGGTTTCGTTTTACCAGCAAACAACAAGTGCTGGGTGATTTCTTCGAGTTGATGCTGAACCACGGCGTTAAGCAATCCGAGGGGCAGTTTTTTACACCAATCCCAATCGTAAAATATATCATCCTTTCACTTGGATTTGAGAATATTATTGAAGAAAAAATCAAGCGCGGTGAAGAAAATATCCTACCGAAAATCATTGATTATGCTTGTGGAGCAGGGCACTTCCTGACCGAAAGTGTGGAAGAATTGCAAACTATAATAAAGAAAGTAGATACTTCAAAGCTGTCTGTAGAACTTCAAAAAAAGATAGAAAGCTACAAGTTAGGTACAGAATGGGCGAAAGACTATATTTTTGGTATTGAAAAAGACTACAGACTCGCCAGAGCCTCACAAATAGCTTGTTATATCAATGGTGACGGTGATGCAAATGTAATTTTTGGAGATGGATTAGAAGACCACGAGCAACTGCTATTAAAGAAAAGTAAGTTTGATATAGTGGTCGCCAATCCACCATATTCTGTTGACGCATTTAAGAATTATTTGAATGTTGGCAAAACCCATTTTGAGTTATTTAATAGTTTGAGTGAAAGGAGTAGTCAGATAGAAGTACTTTTTATTGAACGAACAAAACAAATTTTAGCTAATAATGGTCTTGCAGGAATTGTTTTACCATCTACAATTTTAAGTAATACAGGAATCTACACAAAAGCGAGAGAGATTTTATTGAAATATTTTGAAATAAAGGGAATTACAGAGTTAGGTAGCAAAACATTTATTGCAACCGGAACAACAACAGTGATTCTATTTTTGAAACGTAGAAATGACGACTTTGTAAAAGATAGGGAATATATAGCGTCTGACTTATTTTTAAACACAAAGTATGCTATTAATGTCAGATATATTGATGCTAACAGAATTTTGAACTTATTCGTTGAACACAGAAATTTTGACATCAATGACTATCAAAGATTTTTACAGATAGAAATCAACAGCTCATTGAGTGAAACAGATATGTTCAAAGAGTATAAAAATGCTTTTGACAACAA
>JAYWGG010000238.1:0-4857 GCA_043778415.1 Saprospiraceae bacterium | reverse complement strand
AATAATTATTTTCTTGCGCACTTTTTACAGGTGTCAGGATTGATGCGTGACCAAACCGAAAACCATCTTTTGAAATTTGTTTCAACAAAAACTCGTTTGGAGAGTAGTATTTGGCTTGACTGTCATACTCATTTTTTTCATTTTCGTTGCTTGTAGTTATTGCTATGTAAGGCACTAAACTTCCGTGTGCCTGAATGTCTTGCATAGCCCTACTCACAAACTGGTCGTCTAAAAAATAGTCATCGCCGTCGAGGTTCAAATAATAATCTCCATCGGACAGCTCGTAAAGCAACTTTCTATAGTTTTTTACTCTACCTACGTTGGGGGAGTTTCTGTTGATTTTGATTTTAGAATTTTCTTTATACTTTTCTACAAGCAATTCGTAGGAACCGTCGGTTGAGTTATCGTCTGAAATGATAATTTCGATATTTTGATAATCTTGCTTTAAGGCACTTTCCACCGCCTCAAAGATGTATTCTTTTTGATTGTATGTAGGAATACCGATACAAACTTTTAAACTGTCTATCATTTTTGAGCTATGACAATGTACTGAATTGTAAAATATCTTTTAGTGATTGGACTTGTCAATTTTAGTAAAAAATTAATCCATTTTCTATTAAAATTAACGTGTTTGTTGGTGATAGAAAGAATATTTATATTTTTGAAAAGTTGCTTAATGGTGTGTTTAGAAAACCATCGTATGTGAGTAGAGTCCATTATTCCTCCATTAGGATTGTATTCAAACTTATCAAATATTATTCGATAAATAACTTCGTAATAAGCTACATTGGGGATACTGGCTATCACAAAACCGCCGTCATTCAGCTTATCAATAGCTTGACTGACGATACTCCAAGGGTCGTACAAATGCTCAAGTACATCCATGAATAAAACTGCATCAAACTTTTCACCTTTTAGTTGAGTGTCTAAAATATCTTCTGCTTTTCCGCTGTAGCAATAATCTATATTTTTATTGGCTTCTTGGGCGGCACTGTTCACATATTCAATACCTATGTACTCATTGAGCTGATATTTATCTTTGATGACTTTTCCTGTTGTGGCTCCGCCGCACCCTATTTCGAGAAAGCGCATTCCTTTAAATTGAGTATCGCTAAACTTTTTGGACATCTCATCTAAAATGTCACTTCTTAAATGTGAAAAATAAAATTCGGATTTTTCTGTGTAATCGTTTTGCATTTTAGTACAACTTGGGGAGAAATAATTTAGCCTTTGAATATAAAGCCATTACGATATATAACTCAACTACTATGATAGAAGCCAACGCTCCGTATATTTTAAAATAAGGTACCCATAAAATTAAAGTGACAATAGATAGTACAGACGACAGTATCATAATCTTACTATAATCTCGCTCCATTTTTTTTGCCAACAGTATTAAGTACGGCATGACGTTGAACAAGGTAATAATGGGTACTAAAAACAAAATTTCTGCAAAAAAGAAGTGTTCAAATTGTGCGTTGGTGTCGAAATATTTAATGACATAGGGTATCAAAAAAGTACACAACACTACCCCAGAAATAAACACTATTGCGTAGGGTAAAAATATTTTTTTTACGATATTGTGGATACTTACTCCGCTCCTGTCTTGAGCCGCAATACTCACTCTTGGATAGACAGAGGCGGAAAAAACAGTAAGTCCAAGTTTGGAAACCGACGCAATTTTTTGTCCCAATGAGTATATTCCTAACAGATAATCTGAAATAAAGAATTTTAATACTATCGTAGAAAAATAAGACGATGCAGTAAGCGATGCGTTGGAATAAAATATTTTTACATTTTCAGTAAGCTGTTTTTTTACATTTTCTGACATTCCCACTGCTTTGATACTAAACTTATATTTGGTGGCTGCAACACAAATTAAAATCACTGACGTAAAAAACATACAAGTACCCTGAAAAAATAGTACTTTCGTAAAGTCAGTTTTTTCATTAAGAAAGAAAAAAAGCAGTGTTCCGTAGCACAAATTCAATATTACCGCTCCCAACACTAAATATTGATTTTTTTCTACGCCCAAAAAAAACCAATTCGGGTAGAATGTTTTGCCCACCAACAACATTAATGCAAGTAAATACAATTCCTTATCCGATGCAAAAAATACTGCTATTGAATAAAATAGTAGAATAACAGTCAGTAAAAATAATTTACTCCAAAAAACCGTACTAAAAATTAAACCTAACTTTTCGGGATTGCCTTTATTAACAGAAACATCTCTCACGGAAGAGATATTAAATCCCCAGTCTGTCACAACAGCCAATGTCAGTATTATAGCTTGAAGAAAAGAAATATTCCCGTAGGACTCGAAACCTATTTTCTTTATTATGTAGGGAGTTATCGCCAGCGGAAAAAGCAAATTTACTAATTCAAACAAAGCAAGATAAGAGAAATTTTTTAAAAACTGAATATTCTTCAAGAAGAAGCCCACTAAATTATTCACGCGTGCTTACTTTTGGTAGAAAAACGGAATGTTTTGCTCAATCCGCTCTCGATGTCCACTTCTGGGCTGTAATTTAGGTTATTTTTTATCTTGGATATATCTGCCAAGCTGTGCGGAATATCGCCTTTGCGGGAAGTGCCATAGATAGGTTGGAGGGTGGAGTTTGCAGCTTGTTGTAGCATTTCCCACAGTTGGTTGAGGGTTGTCCGCTCGCCACAAGCTACATTATAGATTTGATTGACCGCCTGTTTATTTTCAGTGAATAAAGCCAAAATATTCGCCCGCACTGCGTTGGCGACATAGGTAAAATCTCTGCTTACCAAGCCGTCGCCGTTGATGGTCGGACTTTCATTTTTTATCAACGCATCTACGAACAACGGAATGACGGCTGCGTAAGCTCCATTGGGGCTTTGTTTGGGTCCGAATACGTTGAAATACCGCAAGCCAATGTACTCGAAATCATAATTGAGTGCAAACACATGGGCATACAATTCGCTTACATACTTCGTCACAGCGTAGGGAGAAAGCGGCTTTCCGATAACATCTTCCATTTTGGGCAAACTTTCGCTGTCCCCATAAGTGGAAGAAGAAGCTGCAAATACTACCCTTTTGATGTGCAACGCCTTGGCTGCGGTGAATATGTTTAAAGTTCCGGTAATATTTGTTTCGTTGGTCGCTATTGGGTCATTAATGGAACGCGGTACAGACCCTAACGCCGCTTGGTGGGAGATTAAATCTATGCCTTCGCACGCCTCCAAACAAGTCTGATAGCTGCAAATATCTCCTTCAATAAACCTAAAGTTAGGGTTGCTATCAAATTCTCTTATATTGCTAATGTAGCCCGTAGCGAGATTGTCCAACACACATACTTTTCCTACCCTTTCATCTTGAAGTAAAGCCTCTACTATATTTGAGCCAATAAATCCCGCTCCGCCAGTGATTAGTATATTTTTTTTGATTGACATTGAGTAGTGATAAGTTTTTAATGATTAGTTTTTACGTCGCCTACCCCCATTACCGCAAGCTCAACTGCGCCATATTGGGGTGAAGTGGATTGACGATAAGTTTGTTTTCTCTTGGGTGTATCAGTACGTCCATCGCTTCCATCGGAATCGCGCCTAATAGCATTTCGGTTTCGCCAGAAAGTACCATCGCTTCGCAAGCGGTACGTCTATTTTCAAACTGTACTTCTATTGGTCCCACGATGTCCAATTCTATCACACTTCCGTCTGCCAAGGCTGCCGTTTGTGTATATTTGGTTTTAAGCCCTAATTGCATCTTGGTCGTTTCGTTGATAGTCAGCATATACGCGCCGCTATCTACCAACATGGTGGCGGTGATGCTGCGGATTTGGCTTTCGCTTATCCGCTCGTCCTCATATCTTACCAAGTCTGCGCTGTTGGTCAGCTTGATGGTGGCGTGTACTAAACCCATAGTTTTTAGTTTTTATTTTTTATTTTTGTAAATAATTGAAAATCAATGTTTTGCACCAAATACTTATTTTTTTTATAAAAAAAATTGCACGCTACAGTCTCCAAACTACGATGCCGTCCATTTGTTTGGGATAAATACCTTTGAGGTCGAAAAGTATGGGGTCGTTAGTGGAAATGGATTTGAAGTACTCGGCATCAAAATGAGCGAATTTTTCGTGCGAAACTGCGGCTATCACAGCGTCGTATCCATTGGCGATGTTGTCAGAAAGCGTCAATTTGTATTCGTGGGCGACCGCGTTGGGCGATGCCCAAGGGTCGAATGTATGTACATTTATTGAGTAATCCATCAGCTCGGCGACCAAATTGGCAATTTTAGAGTTGCGAATATCGGACACATTTTCTTTGAATGTAATGCCCAACACCAACACCTTACTCGCTCCTGGGTTTTTTCCTTTCTGAATCAACATCTGCGTAAGCCTTTTGGCGATAAAAGCTGGCATACTGTCGTTTATCCGCCTTCCAGCAGCGATAACCTGCGGCTCGAGTCCAGTCTGCCGAGCCTTGTGGAGCAAATAGTAGGGATCTACGCCGATGCAATGACCGCCCACCAATCCGGGAAATAGTTTGACAAAATTCCACTTGGTACTGGCGGCTTCGATGACTTCTTTGGTGTCAATCCCGAGTCGGTCAAAAATCATAGAAAGCTCATTCATCAACGAAATGTTGAGGTCGCGCTGCGTGTTTTCGATGACTTTGGCGGCTTCGGCTACCTTGATTGAAGATGCTCGATAGATACCCGCCTCGATGATACGACCGTATATTTGGGCTATTTGTTCGGAGGATTCCTCCGAGCAGCCGGCTACAATTTTCAATATTTGGCTCAAAGTCCGGACTTTGTCGCCGGGATTGATTCGCTCGGGGCTGTAGCCGACTTTGAAGTCCGCGTATGCTTTGAGTCCAGACGTTTGC
>JAYWGG010000237.1:0-1758 GCA_043778415.1 Saprospiraceae bacterium | reverse complement strand
TCAATTTTGTTGGACTAAATTTTAAAAGAAAACCCCTATTTTTTAAGCATAAACTCTCAAAGAGCTGCCTGTGAGGGCGGTTTTGTAGATGGTCAAGCCGCCACTGCCAGTGGAATTTTTGCCTTTACCTTCCAGGTCAAAGCGTGCGCCGTGTACATTGCAGTAAAATTCGTTGGCGTTTTCGTCATAAATGACTTCTTTTTGTTGCTGGTGGCTGCATACGACCGTCGCAGCGACATAAACGCCAGCCGTCGTCTTGGCTACCACGCAGCCGTTGGAGATAACGTATCCGCCGTTGTTTTTAAGGTTGGCGTTTTCGGTAGCGTCCAGATTGAGCGTAAAATCTTTGGGTGTAGCCACTGTATCTTTGGCGCAGCTGCCCAAACACGTTGCGGTCAGCGCAAAAGCAGCTCCGACTCCTAATTTTCCTAAAAATTCTCTTCTTTCCATGATTTTTTTATAATTTTATGATGTGTGTTGAACTATTCTTCAGCTGTGTGCTTAATCTCAAAACATAATTTCCTGCATTTAGTTTTAAGCAGTCTATTCGATTGTGCTGTGAATCGACACTCCCATTAAGCACTTCCTCTCCGAGAAGGTTGTAAATACTATATTTTGCATTTTCTCCTTTCAATAAGTCGAGGCTCAAGGTATGAACAACTGGATTGGGATAAATATTTGCAAGTTCTTTAAATTCTATCTCGGCAGTAGCGGTAGTCGAAAATTCAGTCCTAAACGAGCCGACCAATGTTCTATCGCCGCTTTCGTCGTCGTTGCCATTGCCCGCCAAGCAAGTATAGAAAAATTTGATGCTCGGCGAAGCCAGCGTCGCAGGCGCAGTCCAGTTGAAAGACCACGATACACTACCGTTGGTATAATTTTTTGGCGAGGATTGGCGAACATACTGCCGCCCGTTACTATTAGTCGTATTGTTGCCAGCTCCAGCCACCAAATTTCCGCATTTTACATTCGTAGAGTCCAAACACGTCAGCTGAAATCCTGCACGGATTGCGTTGCTCGTCCCCGTGAGCGTTACGGCGTAGGTTTGCCCTGCGACCACTGTGGCAGGAACGCCCGAAATGCTCACCGAACCCGTAAAGTTAGCCGTTCCTATGTGGCAGCCCGACCTTGCGCAGGTGCTTTCATTGGGCGCGCCCGTAGAAGCTACTGGCGGGTTACTGGGGTTGAAGGCACTATTGAAAATATAAGTGACCAACAGCAGAAAAAAAGCGCTTGTAAAATGTTTGATTTTCATTTTTAATATTTTATAGTAAGCTACTGAAATACTCAGGTGTAAAAATAACTTTTTTGCACTTGTGTAGATAATAAATGGTGTTTTTTTTGCTTTTCGGGTTGCTTAGGAATGCGTCCAAAATAAGTTACTGTATTCTTACTTGTCTTTCGAGCCATAACTGCGTTAGACGGTTCACTCAAAATAACGCGACCAATGTCGCCTTATTTTTTCGTTCATGTTACGATGCTAGGCAGCACTTCGTGCGTTCAATTCGTAAATGCGATTTAATATCGCTTTTACTTGTTCAGCCTCAAATCTGTCTTGTTTTGACTCAGCACGAGCAAGGCGAACTGGCGAAGCAAATTCTGCGTCACAACATTCAGTAGCTTATTTTCTCTTCATTCCTAACACATAATTCCAAAATATTTTAAAAATATTTTCAAGATATTAATTTGCTAAATCTGTCTGCTCCGCATTAAGTATGCTCATTGGTGCAAAGCCAAACCGTTTTTTTACCATAAAAA
>JAYWGG010000236.1:0-1760 GCA_043778415.1 Saprospiraceae bacterium | reverse complement strand
GCGAACTTACAAAATTTTTTTACGAAAATCGGTTATTTTACGACTAAACGTATGGTTTTTACAATTCTGTATATTTTTTTGTGTAAAAAAACCACGCTTGCGGCGCACTTTTAGGCACTCCAATACGTTTAGAGTTGGAAAAAATCAAGTCTTTTCGTAAATTTGCCTTGCAAAATAATTTAAAATAAAATAATGAAAAAAATCATCTTCGCACTCGTCGCTTGCAGTTGCTTTGCCGCTCAAATATCCGCTCAAGGTATCGAATTTTTTCATGGCAAATGGGACGAAGCCCTCGAAAAAGCCAAGAAAGAAGAAAAAATCATCTTCGTAGATGCCTTCGCCCAGTGGTGCGGTCCGTGCAAGCGCATGGCTGCGACGGCGTTTCCGGATCCCGCCGTCGGAAAATTTTTCAACGACAACTTTATCAGCCTCAAATACGATATGGAAGCCCCCGAAAACCAAGATTTTGCCCGAAAATTTCCCGTCAATGCTTACCCAACACTGTTTTTTATCAGTGCCAAAGGCGAATTGGTACAAAAAGCCGTCGGCGGACGCGATGCCAAAGGTTTGCTCGAACTCGGACAATCCATGAGCAACAAAGTGGACAACTCCAAAGACTTTGAAAAAGCCTACAAAGAAGGCAACCGCGAAGCAGATTTTATGCTCAAATACGTCCACGCACTCAACAAAGCAGGCAAAAGCAGCGTCAAAATCGCCAACGAATACATCGCATCGCAAAAAAATCTCGATACGCCTGATATGTTGCGGTTTTTGCTCGAAGCTGCCTCCGAAGCCGACTCCAAATTATTTGACCTGATGGCTGAAAGAAAAGACAAAATCGTAGCTTTGTTGGGCGAAAACGCAGTAAAAGAAAGCATCGAAAAAGCCTGCAAAAAGACGGCAAGCAAAGCGGTAGAGTTCAAAAGCAAAGAACTCAACGAAGACGCAAAAGCAAAAATGAAAAAATACGTCCCCGAAAAAGCCGCCGCCTTCGCCCTCCAATCCGATACCGACTATTGCAAAGCTGCTGGCGACTGCAAAGGCTACCTCAAAGTATGCGAAACTTGCGCCGACGCAGCCAAAAACGATGCCGTCAAACTCCACGAACTGGCGCAAGATTTGGAAAAAAACTTCGGAAAAGACAAAAAAGCCATGAGCCGCGCTGAAAAATATGCCAAAAAAGCTACCGAAAACGGCAAATTACCCGTTTATTTTTTCACTTACGCAAATATTTTATTTAAAAATGGAAAAAAATCGGACGCACTCAAAATGGCAAACAAAACAATAGAACTTTCAAAAGAAAACCCTATGATTGGCAACATGGCAGAGCAATTAATCACGAAAATCAAAGAAAGTTAGCGATGGACAACACGCTGGTAGAACAACTTTTGGATACGCCCGACTTGCATTTTTTGCTCCAAGAAGTGAACAACAGCTTGCAGGCAGAAGCCAAGCGGCGCGCAGAATTTTATGATTGGATAAATGAAGACCACAAAGCGGAATTTATCAACGGGCGCGTCGTGCTACATTCGCCCCTGATGCTGCGGCATTGGGAAACTTCGATTTTTCTTTCTTCTTTGTTGCACTTCCACGTTGCGGTCAATGATTTGGGTAAAATTGCCGTCGAAAAAGCCATGCTGCACCTGACTCGCAACAGCTATGAACCAGATATTTGTTTTTTTTCAAAAGAAAAAACTGCCGACTTTGAGCCGCAGCAAATGTTGTTTCCTGCGCCCGATTTGGTGGTAGAAATTCTCTCC
>JAYWGG010000235.1:0-17528 GCA_043778415.1 Saprospiraceae bacterium | reverse complement strand
CATAATCGGGTACTGCGGTTTCGCCGCCTTCGCCCAACGGCGCAGGCAGCAAATAGAGTTTTCCTTTGGGTAGCTTGTGGGTTGTCATAGACGAAAATATTTACGGTTTTTTTTAATAAAAAATCATATTGACAGCAGCAATTCTTTCAGCAAAAGGCGGAGCTTTGGCTCTGTCGCGCGTGCCAAAGCGATGACCGCTTCCACAGTGGTCACTTGGATTTCACTCGGCGGATAACATTTATTGGACACGACCGAAACCACAAAAACCGACAGTCCGCCATGCCGCGCCACCAATACCTCGGGGACGGTGGACATACCGACCACGTCGCCGCCGATGCGGTGCAAATATTCATATTCGGCGGGAGTTTCGAGATTCGGACCTTGCAAGGCTACATACACGCCTTCGGAAGCTCGAATAGAATATTTTTTTGAAATATCTAATGCCTTGTGTATCAGTGTTTTGTCGTAAGTATGGAGCATATCGGGAAATCGAGGACCCAATCGCTCATCGTTGAAGCCGCGCAATGGATTTTCGGGTTGCAGATTGATGTGGTCTTTTACAAATACCAAATCGCCTGCTTCGATGGCGGCGTTGGTGCTGCCCGCCACGTTGGAAATAAACAAATATTCTATGCCCAAAAACTGCAGTACTCGGACTGGAAACGTCACTTGCTGCATAGAGTATCCCTCGTAGAAGTGAAAACGCCCAGCCATGACTACCACCGGCTGTCCTGCCAACGTCCCAAACACTAATTTTCCTTTGTGGCTCTGCACGGTAGCCGTCGGAAAGTGAGGGATTTGAGTGTATTCGATTTCGCAGATTGGCTCTATTTCGTCCGTCAAATCGCCCAATCCCGTGCCGAGAATAATACCAAAACGCGGCTGAAAATCTGTTTGTTGTCTGATAAAAGCGACCGACTCTTGTATTTGGTCAAACAGAGAAGTATTTAGCATTTTAGTTTTTAGTTTTTTTTTAGAAAAATTTGCCTTAATTTTTTCCAAAAGTATTAACTTTATGCTTAAACTTAACGTTATTTTTTCCTTATTCCATAAAAAATCGTGTATGAAAAATATTTTTGCCTTTATTTTTGTTGTTTTCGTTACCCCTCAAAATATATCTGCCCAAACTTTCAAGGCGGCGATGGACTCTGCCGCTACCGCCCAGCAGCTCGTCGGAGTGTCGGCAATAGCAATTTGTGGAAACGAAATACAGCAAATTTATCACTTCGGTAAGTCGGATATTGCTCGCAACAAGCCTGTCACAGACAGCACGCTGTATCGGATAGCGTCTATCTCAAAGTCCGTCACGGCTATCGCTTTGATGAAATTGTATGAACGTGGCTTGTTTGGATTAGACGACGACATTAGCACTACGCTGGGCTTCAGTGTCCGAAGTCCGAGTTTTCCGACCGTGCCGATTACTTTTCGCAAGTTGCTTTCTCATACCTCTGGCTTGCAAGATGGCACAGGCTACGACAATTTTCTTTCTGATACCTATGCCAACCCAACCAATCCGCCGTCGTTGAAAGAAATTTTACTTCCCAACGGGCAGTTTTATACTTCCGATATGTGGCGGACGGAGTCGCCGGGTACGTTTTTTATTTATTCCAACCTCAATTTTGGCATCGTTGGCACATTGGTAGAAAAACTTTCTGAGCGGCGTTTCGACCTTTTTGTGAAAGACAGTATCCTCGCGCCGCTCCAAATTACAGGCGGATTCAATGTTCGTTCATTGCCCAATATCAATAATTTGTCTGTTTTGTATCGAAGTGGAACGCCTCAAACCGACAACTATCAAGGAGTTGCGCCCGCGCCTTTGGACTATACCAACTATCCAATCGGGAAAAATGCGGTAGCTTTTGGTCCGCAGGGTGGCTTGCGGGTGTCCGCGTCGGGGCTAACGAAAATCTTACAAATGCTGATGGGAAACGGAACTTATCAAAATAATGTCACTATCCTCCAACCTGCTACGGCGGCTCTCATGCGCTCCGACCAATGGACTTTCAATGGGCAAAATGGCGATAACTACGGTAATTTTTTCAACAGTTGGGGGCTTGGCATAGAACGTGTGTTGGGGACTGTGGGTGCGGACGTAATCGTGCCAAACAAAATTTTCTATGGTCACGCGGGCGATGCTTACGGCTTATTGAGCGACATGTTTTATGATCCTATCAAAAAATCGGGTATCGTTTTCATCACGAATGGCTACACGGGAGCTTCGGGCTACTCAAACGGCAGCAGCAGCACGTTTTTTGCACCCGAAGAAGCCGCCTTCAAAGCCTACACTCAATATTTATACAACACTTGCGCTGCAAGCGGAGTCGTAGAGTCGGATAAAAAAATACCTTTGAGTTCGCTAAAAATATCGCCCAATCCTTTTACAGATACATCAATAATAAGTTGGGAAAATCTACAAAATCCAGTCAATTTGCGACTTACAGACGAACATGGAAAGATAGTTTGGACTCAAAATGTCACAGAAAACAGTAATTGTGTATTTTCTCGCCCTACAATATCGGCAGGCATTTACTTTTTAGCAGCCAAAGATGCTGTCGGAAAAGTAGCTGCCGCTAAAATGATTCTGAAATAAAAAAATTACTTTTGGAGAAGTTCGGCTAAAAAAAGTTGCTTTTGCGGCTCGCGCAGGTGCTGGTTGGTGGGAGTGAAAAAATGATGGGCTTGAAGAAATTTTATTTGTAAATTGTTCCAATCGCTGCGGCTGTCAAGCACTTGGAAAGCGCAAAGCTCTTCGTAAAGCGTTTCGCCGATGCTGTAAAAATCTGTTCGCCCGAGATAGTCGAGGTCAGCATCACAGAGGATTTCTTCGAGGCGAGTAAGCGGCGTTTGGGGTATTTTGGTAGCCATTATCATTCCGCAAATCTTTTCGATGTCGGCGTTGGAGTAGCCGAAGTTGGGCAGCGCACTTCTGGCTATTGCGCAGCCAAAAGTTTCGTGGTTGGCGTTGGCAACCGTGAATCCGCTGTCGTGATAAAGTGCGGCGGTGCGAAGCAAAGTAGTATTGGAAAGCGATATTTTTTCGGTACGGCACAAATGCTCCGCCACGCTCAACACATCTAATGTGTGATGAACGCCGTGGTAAGTCAGCTTGGGCGAAAGTTCTCGTCGCAACTTACTCAAAATAAAATCTTCCGCAGCTTGAAAATTCATTAGAAACAGGTAACTTATTCGAGCAACAAAACTCCCGACGCAAGGAATTTTAGTTCTGATTTTGGCTTCGTAATAGCTTCGATTTCCGCTTTGCTTTTGTGTTCGTCTTCGGCATAATGGCGCAAATCATCTACACTTGTTTCTTCGCGGTACGCAAAGCCTTCAAAAATCACTTTTTTGCCCGCAATATCCTTCGGCATAAAAAATCCGTAGTCTTTGAACTGCACAAACATCGTATCTTTTCCGGCGGTTTCGGATACGACATTCATCCAGCAGCCTTTCATTTGGCAGACGGACTCTACTTTTCCGACCACTTTTATCGCCAGAGAGTCTTTGGTGAGCGTTTTTGTTTTTTCCAACATTTCGTCGTAGCCGACGGCTCCGTTGGCGGTGATAGCAGCTCCAAAAGGCTTCGCTCCAGTAGTAACTATGGGTTGTGACTCCGCTTTTTTGGGCGTATTTTGGCAAGCAAAAAGTCCAACGGCAGCTATCGCAGCAGCCATTATGAATGATTTTTTCATTGGATTTGATTTTTTATGTTAATGGCAGAAAATTTTTACAAAAATAATTATAATATTTTTAAAAACGTTGTTTATTAAAAATAAGTTTCGCAGTAAAATATCCTACTTTTGTCTGTATCAATATTTTTGAAACAAATTTAATTTTTTGTGCGAAATAAACTGTATATTTGTTCTGCACACTTGTTTGGTGGTCTAAATGCGTCCAATAAATATGAAAATAATCGGTCTTATCGGCGGAATGTCTTGGGAAAGCTCCAACTTGTATTATCAAATAATCAACCGAAAAGTTAAGGAAGTATTGGGCGACTCGCACTCCTGCGAATGTATAATGTATTCGGTAGATTTTGCGGAAATATCCGACTTGCAGCGGCAAGGAGATTGGGACTTGCTGACCGAAAGAATGATAGATATTGCAAAAAAATTAGAGGCGGCGGGCGCGGAAATTATCGTTATTTGTGCCAACACGATGCACAAAATGGCTGACGCTGTGGAGCGACATTTGAGCGTCCCGTTGCTGCACATCGTAGATGCGACGGCTGAAGAAATCCAGAAAAAAAAATACAAAAAACTGGGTTTGCTTGCCACCAAATACTCTATGGAAGAAGATTTTTTGAAAGCGCGGTTCAAGAGTAAATTTGATATAGACATCATAATTCCCGATGCTGCCGACCGTGCGGACGTGCATAGAATCATCTACGACGAGCTTGTAAAAGGCATCATAACGGACGAATCGAAGCAAACGTATCTTAAAATTATTGAAAAATTGACCCAAAATGGAGCCGAAGCAATCATCGCAGGCTGCACAGAAATCGAACTGCTGATACAACCCGATGACATAGGCGTACACTTATTCCGCACCGCAAAAATCCACGCAGAAAAAGCGGTAGAAATAGCATTATAAAAGTAAAAAACTATCAAAATACCAGCAATGAAAACAAAACCTATCTTGACCGCCAAACCTTTATTAGGAGCTATCATCAAAAGGAGTATCAAAATCCGCAACACGGTAGATTTTCGACAGCTCCGACCCAATCGTATGCAGCTTCGCACGTTCAAAAAACTATTAGAAACGGGCAAAAATACAGCTTTTGGACGGCATTACGATTTTCAAGAACTGCTGATGAGCGATAATCCCGTTGAGGAATATCAAGCCAGCGTACCGATTTTTGACTACAACAAAATGTACGACGAATGGTGGCATCGCCTCCTCGACAACGAGGAAGACGTGACGTGGGAGGGCAAAGTTCGCAATTTTGCTTTGAGTTCTGGCACTTCTGGCGCGCCCAGCAAATATATCCCCGTCACCGATGATATGCAAAAAGCGATGCGAAAGGCAGCCCTCAAAACCTTCTTTTGCCTCACAAAATTCAATTTGGATTCTGATATTTTTACCAAAGAAATGCTCATGATAGGCGGCACGAGCGACCTTCAAAACAAAGGCGGCTACTTCGTCGGCGATTTGAGCGGCATCAATTCTAAAGAACCGCCATTTTGGCTGCGAAGTTCTTTCCGTCCCGGTCCCGAAATCGCTCGCATCAGCGAATGGAACGACCGCATAGAAGTCATTGCGGAGCTGGCACCTACTTGGGACGTGGGTTTTTTGTCTGGTATTCCGTCGTGGATACAGCTGACTTTGGAGAAAATTATCGAAAAACACAAACTCAAAAATATCCACGAGTTGTGGCCCAATCTTTCTGTTTTTGTGCATGGCGGCATCGCCTTTGAGCCGTATCAAAAAAGTTTTGAGCGACTTTTGGCGCACCCGCTCGTCTATATGGATTCCTATTTGGCTTCCGAAGGCTTCATCGCCTTTCAGAACCGTCCCGAAACTCGCTCGATGGCTTTGCTGCTCAACAACGGTATTTTCTTCGAGTTCGTACCATTTAATGAAGAAAATTTTGATGAAGACAGCAATATAAAGCCCGCCGCCGCCGCCCTCACCATCGAAGAAGTAACTTCTGGCGTAGATTACGCGCTTTTGTTGAGTACTTGCTCGGGCGCGTGGCGTTATCTGATAGGCGATACGGTGCGATTCACGGACGTGCCGCGATGCGAAATTATTATCACAGGACGAACTAAACACTTTTTGAGCATTTGCGGCGAGCATCTTTCGGTAGATAATATGAACCACGCCGTCAGTCACGCCCAAGAAGTCCTGAATGTCAATATCAATGAATTTACGGTATGTGGCATCACGGCAGGCAATCACCACCGCCACAGTTGGTACATAGATTGCGAGCCTGCTGTTGATGCAGAGTTGCTGATGAAAACTATCGACGACGAACTCAAAATCATCAACGACGACTATGCCATAGAGCGAAAGTCTGCATTGGCGGAGCCAATATTAAAAATAGTCCCGACCGAAATGTTCTACGATTGGCTTCGCAAAGGCGGCAAGTCTTTGGGGCAGAGCAAATTTCCGCGCGTGATGAAAAAAGACATTTTTTATGAGTGGGAAAATTTTTTGAACGAAAAAAATGTAACACAATCTTAAAAAAAACGTTGTAAAGACCTATATGAAAGCTGTTATCCCTGTCGCAGGTGTAGGTTCGCGTTTGCGTCCACATACTTACACGCAGCCCAAGCCGTTGATACCGGTGGCGGGAAAACCTATTATTGCTTTTATTATTGACAAATTATTGGAGGCGGGCATCAAAGAATTTGTTTTTATCATCGGCTATTTGGGCGAAAAAATCCAACACTACGTCGAGCAACAATATCCTACGCTCGAAAAAGAATTTGTCGTCCAGCACGAGCGGGAAGGATTAGGTCATGCTATTTGGACGGCGCGCAGCACATTTAGAAAGACCGAAGAAATTTTTATCGTACTCGGCGATATTATTTTTGAGGCAGACTTGAAGGAAATGTTGCGGCAGCCAACCTCCTGCTTGGGAGTTAAAAAAGTAGAAGACCCGCGCGAATTTGGAGTAGTCGAGTTCGACGAAATAGGAATGGTAAAAAAAGTAGAAGAGAAACCAAAAATCCCGATGTCCGACATGGCAATCGTCGGTCTTTATAAGATAAAAGAGGTTCAAATACTAATAGACTGTATTGACGAAAATATTCGCCTCGACCGAAGGACCAACGGCGAGATACAACTGACCGACGGACTGATGTGTATGCTCAATCGCGGCATCAAATTCAGCACTTACCGAATCAATAACTGGTTCGACTGCGGCAGAAAAGGGATTTTGCTCGAAACCAACGCCATGTTGCTCGACAAAAATAACCTCCAATCTATTGACATTCCCGAATACGAAAATACGATTATCATTCACCCCGTAAGCATTGGAGAAGGCTGCACCATCAAAAACTCCATCATCGGACCTTATACCACCATCGGCAGCAATGCTATCATCACCGCCGCCATCGTCAAAAATTCTATCATAGGCAGCTACGCCGAACTCAACGAAGTCGTACTTCACAATTCGGTCATCGGCAGCGACACGTCTATTAAGGGATTGAGCCAAAGCCTCAATATCGGCGATAATACAGAAATTGATTTTAGATAAATATGTTTTTTATTATTATATAAAATGCTGACAAACAGTATTTTATATAAGTAAAATTAATTCATACATTTTAATATTCTCCCCAAAATCAATCACTCAAACCAAAAAAGTCATAAGTCATAAAACAAATACCATGCAAACAAACAAACACAAAAAAGTGGTCATCGTAGGCGCAGGATTAGTCGGTACTTTGTGGGCGATTTTTCTTGCAAAACGCGGTTATGAAATAGACGTTTTCGAGCGGCGCGGCGATATGCGAAAAGCAGGCTACGTCGGCGGTCGCTCCATCAATCTTGCCATGAGCGAACGAGGTTGGAAAGCAGTCACAAAAGCGGGTATTTTAGAAAAAATAAGACGCGTCGCAATCCCCATGAGCGGACGCATTATGCACAGCGTGGACGGAATCCTGACGCAGCAGGCTTATGGAAAATCCGATGAAGCGATTTACTCCGTGTCGCGCGGAGGCTTGAATTTGGAGCTGCTGAATATCGCATCTACGATGCCCAACATTCGCTTTCACTTTCTACATCGCTGTCTGGGATTGGATTCTTCAAGCAATATTCAGTTTGAAGACGAACAAACTGGCGAACAAATTACTGCGGCGTGTCCGTTGATATTCGGCACCGACGGCGCGTATTCGGTTGTCCGCAGCAGTCTTCAAAAACTGCCACGATTCAATTTTTCGCAGTCCTACCTCGAGCATGGCTACAAAGAGTTGAGCATACCTGCCGACGCAAACGGCTGTCACGTTTTAGACAAAAACGCACTTCATATTTGGGCGCGCAAGTCGTTTTTGATGATAGCTTTGCCCAATTCGGACGGTAGTTTTACTTGTACGCTTTTTCATACTTTCAGTGGCGAGGAAGGCTTTGATGCACTTCAAGACGAGAAACAAATTATGAATTTTTTTAATAAGTATTTTGCGGACATAGTGCCAATTATGCCCAATTTACTGACCGAATTTCAGCAAAATCCAACTTCTACGCTCGTCACTATGCGCTGCTCTCCTTGGCAACACCAACATAAAGTGTTGCTTATCGGCGACGCATCGCACGCCATCGTTCCGTTTTATGGGCAGGGAATGAACGCTGGATTTGAAGATTGTACCATTCTGGACGCTCTGATAGACAAGCACCAAGAGGATTGGGCGGCGATTTTGGAGGAGTTTAACGACACGCGAATCCCCGACGCAGACGCGATTGCAGAGCTTGCGCTGCGCAATTTTATCGAAATGCGCGACTTGGTGGGCGACCCAATTTTTTTGCTGCGCAAAAAAATCGCCGCCCGTCTCCACGAAAAATTTCCCAATGATTTTCTTCCAGTTTATTCCATGATTAGCTTCAGCAACACGCCTTACCGCATTGCGCTCCGAGAGGACGACGCTCAAAACCAGCTTTTTGAACAGATTTTGGCACTTCCCAACATCGCCGAGCGGTGGGACGGCGAAGAGGTAGAGCAAATATTTCACGATTGGCTTTCTAAAAAATAATTTACCGCACGTTTTAAACCTTTTTCTTTGTCGGCAGTCATAGATTGTGAAAAATGACTTTTTGAAAAACCAACTGAACACATTTTTCTTTGAAAATAGAAGAAAGCGATGGAGTGATTTTAGCAATGTTGCTCACCGATGCGGACGCGGAGCGTGGGTTCAGGCTCTTAATGCGTCAGTATCAAGAAAAGCTGTATTGGCTCGTCCGACGAATGGTTTTGGAGCATGAAGATGCCAACGATGTGGTGCAGAATACCCTTATCAAAGTCTATCGCAACATTCATAACTTCAAGGGCAACGCTAAACTTTATACTTGGCTTTATCGGATTGCGACCAACGAGGCGATTAGTTTTTTGGAACAAAAAAATAAAAAAAGACTTGCTTCTTTGGACGAAGAAGGGAGTATCATCGGGCAGCAACTCCGAGCAGATACTTACTTTGACGGCGACGAAGTGCAGATTCGACTCCAACAAGCGGTTGCGCAGCTGCCCGAAAAACAACGAATGGTGTTCAATCTTCGCTACTTTGAAGAAATGAGCTACGAGGAGATGTCGGGCGTGTTGGAAACTTCGGTTGGCGCATTGAAGGCATCTTATCACCACGCAGCAAAAAAAATCGAGGCTTTTTTTACAGAGCCAGTATGATAAAAAATAACTATTTATAAGCAAAATGAATACACAAAATAAAGAAATTTTGGAAGAATTGGAGGAATTATCTCCGATATTGACCAAACTAAAAAAATCAAGTGCGGCAAATTTTCGAGTTCCAGATGATTATTTTGAAAAATTGACGGATTCCGTTGCTTCAAAAATTCATTTCGAGCCTGCGGCGGTGTCCCGAAAGGAAGTGCTTACGGCGCAGCCAAGCCGATGGGCAATTTTTTTACAAAATCTGTGGCAACCTTATCGGGTTATTCAGTTCGCGTCGCTGTTTATGTTGCTCGGAGCGGGCTGGTGGTGGATGTCGAAGCCGCAAAAAAATATTTTGTCTGACGCAACGGCGTTCAGCTCCGAAGAAGTGCGCTCCTATATTGACCAAAATCTGGAGGATTTTGACGAACAATCGCTCATCAAATCCACTTTATTGGAGGCGGATATGGAATCTTTGACCCCAAAAATGGAAGAAAAAGATGTAGAAAAGTATCTACACGAGTCTTTGGACGGCTTGACAGACAAGGATTTAGAAAAATTATTGTAAGAAATTAACTCGTTTTTTTTGTTACTCCAAATCATATTCAAAAAATTTATATACACTCTCAAACATGAAAAAAATAATTGTTTTATCGGGCTTGGTGTTTTTTTTAGCCCAAATTTCGTCCGCACAAGGTGAAGCTGGCGGCAAGATGTACGAAAAAATCGAATCTTTTCGCGTAGCATTTCTCACCGAAAAATTAGCACTCACGTCAGAAGAGGCACAAAAATTCTGGCCCGTTTTCAATCAATATCGCGACGCGCGCAAAAAAATCAAAGAATCAGATGCGTCCAAAAAGCGAGTAGAAGACATGACCGATGCGGAAGCGGAGCAGTTTATCGGCAATACTATGGACATAGAGCAGCGCGAGCTGACACTCAAAAAAGATACTTATTTGAAACTGAAAAGCGTGCTGCCGCTCCGAAAAGTTGCGATGCTGCAAGGTGTAGAGCGAGATTTTAAGGAAGAAATCCTACGGAAAGCGAAAGATATGCGCCAACAACGCCGAGATAATCGGCGCGGAGAAGACTAAAAAATTAAGTTTTTAGACAAAAAAAGAGTGAAAGTCGTCCGATTTTCACTCTTTTTTTATGATTTTATCCTCAAAAAAAATTATCAGCTGCCCAACGCTGCTGCGCCGCCCACGATTTCAGAAAGTTCTTTCGTAATCGCTTCCTGACGTGCTTTGTTGTAGTTGATGCGAAGTGCTTTGAGCAATTCGTCCGCATTTTCGGTCGCTTTGTCCATCGCCGTCATTCGCGCGCCGTGTTCGGAGGCGTGTGTATCGAGTAAATATTTTTGGAACGTAACTTGCAAAATGCTTGGTACCAAATATTCCAACAAGGAAGTTTGGTCTGGCTCGAAGATATAATCTGCTTTTTTTGTGCTGCCGCCTTTCGGTTTTTCCATCTTTGGCACTGGCAAAAACTGCTCTGCTTCTGCAAACTGCAAGCCCGCATTTTTGAATCGCCCGTAAGCCACCGTCACAGAATCGTAGTGCTTGGCGGCAAAACCGTCCATCAACACTTTTGAAATAGGCGCGATATTATCGAAACTCAAATCGCTGAACACCTCCACATAGTCTTTCACAAAAATTGCTTTCGTGTAGCGTTTGCGAAGAAAATCATAACCGCGCTTTCCGATACAAACGATGGTCAGTTTGCCGTCGTTGTATGCTTTTTCGTATTTTGTATTGATGATAGCAACCGCCGCTTTGAGTACGTTGGTGTTGAAAGCTCCGCACAAACCGCGATTGGAAGTGACGACCACCAACGCTGCGCGCTCGATATTTCGCTCCTGTCCATACACGGTGCCGCCGTCGCCGCCGTCCAAGTTGGACAATATATTGATCAACATGGCATTTTGCTTGTTTGCGTAGGGACGCAACTGCGTGACCGCCTGCTGCGCACGACGCAATTTAGCTGCCGAAACCATCTTCATCGCTTTCGTAATCTGCTGCGTAGAGATGACCGATTTTATCCTTTCGCGGACTTCTTTTAAGTTTGCCATTCGTTTATTTAAAGAATTAAAAACGATTTTTTACCAAAAAAATTACTTTTTGTATTGCGCTGCTATCTCTGCGGACAATGTTTTTAGTTTTCCGATAGAGTCGTCGGATAGTCCGCCTTTTTTGAAATCTGCCAATACTTCGGGGTGCTTGCGCTCCAAAGTAGTCAATAGATTTTCTTCAAAGTCTTTTACTTTATTCATCGGAACGTCGCGGAGCAAGCCATTGGTGCCGAGATAAATGATAGCAACTTGTTTTTCTACCGCCATCGGCGAATATTGTGGTTGCTTCAATATCTCCACATTGCGTGAGCCTTTGCCCAACACTGCCTGCGTGGCTGCGTCGAGGTCGGAGCCGAACTTCGCAAACGCTTCCAACTCACGGTATTGTGCTTGGTCGAGTTTGAGCGTTCCCGCTACTTTTTTCATGGATTTGATTTGTGCATTTCCACCTACGCGGCTTACAGAAATACCAACATTTATCGCTGGACGAACTCCTGCATTGAACAAATTAGACTCCAAGAAAATCTGACCGTCGGTAATCGAAATTACGTTGGTCGGGATATAGGCAGACACGTCGCCCGCTTGGGTTTCGATGATCGGGAGAGCGGTCAGAGAGCCGCCGCCTTTCACGATGCCTGCTTTTTTCAAAGACTCTGGGAGGTCGTTCATGCTGCGCGCGATTTCGTCGTTGTTGATAACTTTTGCGGCACGCTCCAACAAGCGACTGTGCAAATAAAACACATCGCCCGGATATGCCTCACGTCCTGGCGGACGGCGCAACAAAAGCGATACTTCGCGATACGCAACCGCTTGTTTGGACAAATCGTCGTAGATAATCAAAGCTGGACGACCGGTATCGCGGAAAAACTCGCCAATCGCTGCACCCGCAAAAGGTGCAAAAAACTGCATCGGAGCTGGGTCGGACGCTGGAGCTGCCACGATGACCGTGTAAGCCATTGCGCCGTTTTCTTCGAGTGTGCGAGCTACTTGAGCTACTGTGGAGGCTTTTTGTCCAGATGCAACATAGATGCAATAGACGGTTTCGCCGCGCTCGTGAAATTCTTTTTGGTTGATGATGGTGTCAATCGCAATCGCAGTTTTTCCTGTCTGGCGGTCGCCGATGATCAGCTCGCGCTGTCCGCGCCCTATCGGAATCATTGCGTCAATAGCTTTGATACCAGTTTGGAGTGGCTCGGTGACGGGCTGGCGATAGATAACGCCGGGAGCTTTGCGCTCGAGCGGCATTTCGTACAGCGTGCCACCGACAGTTCCTTTGCCGTCGATAGGTACGCCGAGCGTGTTCACCACACGTCCGATAAGCCCTTCGCCGACATTGATAGAGGCTATTCGATTGGTGCGTCGCACTTTTGCGCCTTCGCGGATATTAGCTGCCGAGCCGAGCAAAACAACTCCTACGTTGTCCTCCTCCAAGTTGAGGGCGATGGCTTGTGTGCCGCTTTCGAACTCGACCAACTCACCTGCTTGGACTTTGTTTAGACCGTACACGCGAGCGATTCCGTCGCCTACTTGGAGTACCGTTCCTACTTCTTCCAATTCGGCAGCCGTGCTGAAGCCAGAAAGCTGTTGCTTCAGTATCGCTGATATTTCATCTGGTTTTACATCAACCATAGTATTGTATGAATTATTTTATGATTAAATTAATTTTTTTTATGCTACTGCAAACTTTTGTTGCGGAACGGGAATTGAACGTCCTATTTCTTTTGCTGTTTCTATCCACTCTGCAATAATAACTTCTACATTAACAACAGCTTCCACATACGTGGCACCGTCCGCCATACAACCCGGCAATTCGGGTACTTTGGCTACAAAGGTACTGTCTTGTTCGCTCCAAAAGACGTTTATTTCATATTTATGTGAAACAATAGCTGGCATTTGTTATGTATTTTCTATATCTAATTTGTAAAATATTACAATTTCCCTTACTTGCTTTACTTGATAGTTTTTTGCTTTTTTTCCCCTCAACGGCTGTAAGTTTATTATTTCCTGAACATCATTTTTATAAAAAATATGATGGCTTCCTTTTATCCTTTCGCTAAAACCAATGTATGTCAGCAATTTTCTTAATTCTAAAAAAGAAATATTATTTTGCTGCTTTTCGTCAAAAATCTTTAAGAACAACTTTTTTATTTGACTCATATACACCCAAATATGTCTTTACAAATTTATTGAAACAACAACCTTCACTAATTCACTCTACTGCCGAACTCTTTTTTCAGCTGCTCCAACTTGTAAGCTACGCTTGCGTCGTAGAGATTGTTGTTAAATTCTATGACGAAGCCTCCGATGAGGTCTGGTTTTACGGCGGTTTCGAGGTCAAGATTTTTGCCTACTGCTCCGCTCGCTATGATTTTCGACTTGATGGCTTCGAGTGTTGGAGCGTCCAAAGCAGTGGCTGTGGTCAATTTGACGCTCGAGATTTTGTTCATTTCTTTGTGTTGCTCGAGATATTCGTCGGCTATCTCTGGCAAATAGGTTTCGCGCCCTTTTCGCAGCATGATGTTGAGAAAACTCATCGTCACGGTATCGTATTTTCCTTCAAACAAGGCTTTGAATATCTGTGCTTTTTTGTCTGCATTGACGATGGGGCTTTTGAGCAACATATAAAAGTCACGGTTGCCGTCCGCTACTTCTTTCAAAGAGCGCACGTCTTGGGTGACTTTTTCGAGTTTATTTTGTTCGGCTGCCAAATCTATCAAGGATTTTGCGTAGCGCGAGGCGATTCTGCTTACTGACATTTTTTCTTATTTATTGGTCAAGGAAATGTTTTTTTTAGTTCAAATTCATTTCTTGTGCCAAGTTGTTGGCAAATTTTACCTGTTCGCTGTCGCCTTTGAGTTCTTTGCGAAGGACTTTTTCGGCGATGTCGAGTGCCAACATTCCTGCCTTATTTTTCACTTCGTTGAGTGCTTGATTTTTTTGATTTTCGATTTCTGTCCGAGCGTTGAGGACGATTTTGTTGGCTTCGTCTTTGGCTTTGTTTTTAGCTTCGGTGATGATATTTTCTTTAATATCATTTGCTTCTTTCAAAATCTTGGAGCGTTCCTCACGGGCTTGGGCGAGGAGTTCTTCGTTTTGAGCGCTCATTTTCGCCATTTCTTGACGAGCTGATTCTGCTTGTTGGAGCGCGCTGTCAATGGATTCTTCGCGAGCTTTGAGGGCTGCTACGATGGGTTTGAAAGTGGTGCGACCCAACACCAGCCAGACCAATGCAAAAATAACAGTCGTCCAGAACAACATACCGAAACTCGGCTCTATCGGGGAAAAATTGATTAGAAAAATCATATCTATTTAGTAAATTTTTTTTTTAGAATGACGGATTTTGCTCCGAAAAAAAGCCCAAAGCAGCCGACCAACCGTCGGCGACTTTGGCATTTTTCTTTTTGCTTTCTTTTTGCGGCTGCAAAAAAATTACTTCAGGTTCAACAGTGCTACAACGATAGCGAACAGACCCGCGCCTTCTACAAGGGCGGCTGCGATAATCATGTTGGTACGGATATCGCCGATGGCTTCCGGTTGGCGAGCGATGGCTTCCATTGCTTTTCCGCCGATTTGACCGATTCCAAGACCGATTCCGATAACTGCTAAACCAGCTCCAATTGCTGAATACATAATGATTGGATTTATATTGTTAAAAAAATATTTTTTATTTTGTTGCCTTTATTCCAACGTTATTTCGTTGAATTTTTGGTAATTCTTTTCTTCCAAAAAAATTCTTACTTTCTCCACAAAAGGCTGCAATGCGTCGGGTTTGTTGCTGTGCGCCATGAGCAGAATTATTTTCAAATCAAATTTTTCTAAATTCTGTTGGTAGCGAAGATTTTTATCCAATGTCACAAAAAAATCAATACCGCACGAGGCAATCAAGCCTAAAAGTTCTCCATTTTTTTTGCCCAACCAACCCATATCTCGGACGGTTTTCACCTCAAAGTCTATTCCAAAGTCAAATTTCAGTTTTACGGGTATATTTTCATCGAGCAAAATTTTCATCTAATATTTTTTCAGTCGTCACGGTTATTTTTGCTTTTTCTAACACTTCAACTGCTTGATATTTGGCGACACTCGGGTAATTTTCCAAAAATTCGTCAAGCGTTTCGCCAGTTTCTAAATAATCAAATAAAAATTGGACAGGGACTCTCGTGCCAGTAAAAACTGGTGTTCCGCCCATTGTTTCTGGGTCAATATTGATAGAGCCGTAATTCATACTTATTTATTTAGCCTCTCTTTATTTCCTTAATGATGCTCTGCGTGGTGGTGTTCTTCTACTGCGCCGCCGATGTAGATGGAGGTCAATAGTGCGAAAATAAACGCCTGCAAAAACGCCACGAATAGTTCCAAAAAGTTCATCGCAAACACAAACGGTACAGCTACCAACGCGCCGCCCATCGAGCCGCCTACGCTTGCGCCGTTGCCACCGAACAAAAATATCAGCCCTATCAAGCTCAAGATAACGATGTGTCCAGCCGTGATATTAGCAAACAAACGTATGAACAGCGTGAAGGGTTTTATGAAAATGCCGAGAATTTCTATCGGCGTAAGTATCAATTTGATGGCTGCTGGCACGCCCGGCATCCAGACGATGTGTTCCCAATAATTTTTATTGCCGCTCACATTGACTACTACAAAAGCAAAAACAGCGAGTACCATAGTCATACCTACATTGCCCGTCACGTTGGAGCCGCCCGGAAAAAATGGTATCAGTCCGAGTAAATTATTGATTAGAATAAAAAAGAACAGCGATGCGATGAACGGAAAATATCTCTCCCACTTGGGTCCGATATTGGGTTTTACGACATCGTCGCGGAGGAAAACGATGACTGGCTCAAAAAACGATTGGATACCGGTTGGTGCTTTGCCGACATTTTTTTGGTAGCCGCGCTTTACGGCGGTCATTATCAAGAAAAAAATCAGCAATGCTATCAGCATCGTGAAGACGTTTTTGGTAACAGAAAAGTCTTTCCAAGAAGTTGATTTGAAGAGCGTGGAGGCTTTTTCGAGTTCGTAACTTTGTCCGTGCGCGTAAGCCATCAATTTTTGTTCGTCACCTTCTCCGACCTTTCCTGTGCGCTCGATGTGTTCGAGCGAAGTCCGTGCGCCTGCGTCTGCCAAGCGGCGTACCACGCCTTTGTCCAGCACATAGCCATCTACTACTTTGTGTCCATGCTCGAAATCGCTCGACATAAAGACGCTCCATTTGCCGTCTGCAAGCAAAATGCAAGGCAGCGGAATATGAATATCTCCGATGACATGAAATTCGTTGGCATCTGAGATGTGTTCCATCACCAAATCCGTGTATTTTTCTTCTTCTTCGTGTTCGGCGGCTTTTTCAGCGTGTTGCGGCTGTCCTTCGTGCGAAGTAGAGATTTCGTTGTTTTCAGACGGGTGTGGTTGTTCCGCAGCGTGTTCTTGCGTCCATGATAGGATTGGGTTTGCCAACGTCAGGAGGCAAGCAAAAAGAATGGATTTGGATAGATATATTTTCACCGAGAGTTGTGCTTTTTTTAAAAATCGGTGCAAAGGTAGTATTTTTTCTTGTTTTAGTAAAATTATTCCTTTATTTTTCTTCATTTCTAAAAAATAAGTATGTTACTTGAACGTGAGCGCGCCGAAAGTTCCTGCGTCTATCCAACCCCGATTTTTATCTTCGCCGACTACGACGACATTTCCTATAAAATTTTCTCGCTCCGCGCTGTGGTCGTTGTCGCAGTAAGCGAGCGCAAAGCCGATTTGTTTGTTGGGAGTGATTTTGGCTGGTTTGTTGTTGGGTTTTTTGTCGTCAAAAGTGTCATCGTACAAGGCGACGGCGACTTCCCAAGTGCTTACTTTTCCGTTTTGGGTGCGCTTGTTGATGATGTGAGAGTTGAAATAATGCTTCAAACTGTCTGTCCCAATATCTACTGACCTGCCGTCGAGCGCGTTGTGGTAGGCGAGGGCATTGTAATTGTATTGGTGGTTGCCGCCAGAGTGGTTTTCATCTACGAAAACCTCCAAGCAGTCGTCGTCCCAGTATTTTTCCAAACCGTCGGGGTGAATATCTATGAGCGTGTCGTCAGTGATTTCGGCTAAAATATACAGGTAGTCGGGCGACCAAGCGAGCTTGTAGCGACCCTGAAAATCTTG
>JAYWGG010000234.1:0-1769 GCA_043778415.1 Saprospiraceae bacterium | reverse complement strand
AATTTTTAACATATTTTTTTTTATAAAGTTCCTTTTACTTCAGTTTTGCGAACAAATTCTGTAGATATGCGTCCAATTTAGTAGTTTTTATTTTTTTGGCAATGATTTTTTTATCGGCGTTGAGGACGAGCACCATCGGAAAATTTGCCGTATTATACCATGTCATGAATTTGGATTTTTGTTCGGGATCTACCACCGTGATCCATCGCATATTGTCGGCATCTGCGGCTTCCCAACACCTGACAAATGAAGGTCCGCGACGAGCGCACACCGAATACGCCTCCAAGCCAAGAGGCTGGTATTTTTCGTATATTTGTACCAATACAGGGACAGTTTTTTGGCAAACTTTACAGTCTGGGTCCCAAAAAATAAGAAGTGTATAAGGTGCTTTTACTTCCGAGAGCGATATTTCGGAGCTGTCGCGTTGCATCATCCGAAGGTCGGGCGCAATATTGCCAATCAAAGCTGGTTTTAGACCTTCTGCCGCTCGGACGAACTTGATGGAATCTTCGCCGGCTATCCACGACATTTTTCCTTTTTGGAGATAGTCCTCCACGATTTTAACATACCCAATTTCGTATAAAATAATTTCGGGCTTCGCAAAAAAATTGAGCAGTTTGGTACTCACGAATCTGAAAGAAAGTGAGTCTTTTATTGCCTTTTGAAGGACAAAATCGGTCGCAATCCGCATCGAGTCCGGGTGAAAAGACGCATATTTATTGAAATAATTTTCGATATTTGGCATCAAATATGGAGAGCGGATGAGCCTACTGTCTGTAAGGTCGAGGTGATCAAAATAGTGACTCTTGGCGTAAAAATAGCGCGCCGAAGGGTCAGAAATAGCGGTCGGAATTTTCACAAATTCGTTGTTGGCATGGACTACGGCATACGCCAAAGTCTGCGGATAAGGTGACACCAACTGCTCCTGCGCCAATATCACAGAATCGGCTATTTTTATCAAATCTTGCTCGATTGACAAGGCACTTGTCCGATTTCTATCCTTCAATTCTGCTATCAAAGACTTCATTTGCGCCATTTGTGGACGTGCGCGCTCCGCCATTTTTATGGACTCAAAAAACAACTGATTGTCCAAACTATTTTCTGCCGAAAGCGACAAATAAAGGCTGTCTTTATCCGTTTTAAGCGTAAAAAATTGTTCTTTATCTACCAAAAAGTTGAAAGAAGTCGAGTCACGTTTGTCGAAAATTAAATACATTCCTGATTGGAGCTTTTTATTGCCCACAAAAATAGAAGTTTGCGCCGCATTGACCAATGCACTGTCCAACTGCAACCGCTCCAGACCGACGTAAAAGCCAAGATATAAATATTTGGCTTTTGTATTTTTTATTTCGACGGCGATTTTATAGCCTTCTTTTTGAGCAAAAAAAGCAGTCGCCACCAACTGCAAAGCCAACAAAATTATTAAATATTTTTTCATGAAAAGTCATTTTTCAATAATGGTGTAAAAACTATGCCATATCTTTGCCGCCGCTCGTGTTCCAATTTAAAATTAATAAAAATTTAAAATTAATAAAAAAAATGACAGCAAAAGATTTTATATGCTCACTGCCCGAAAAAGTAAACAAAGACAGTATTGCGGGTCAAAACACTGTTTTTCACTTCAATATTGAAGGCGATGGCGGCGGTGCTTACACACTCAACATCGCAGACGGCGTGTGTGCCGTCCAAGATGGACTCGTCGGTGAGCCAAAATGTGTGGTAAGTGGAAAAGATACCAATATTATGGGCATCGTGACAGGGCAAATAAA
>JAYWGG010000233.1:0-17732 GCA_043778415.1 Saprospiraceae bacterium | reverse complement strand
AAACAAATCTTTCCGCAGGAAATAACACAGTGACAGTCACCGATGCAAATGGTTGTAGCAAAACAGCAAGCGTTGTAATCAACGAGCCAACCGCCATTGTATTGAGTTTTGAGATAACAAGTCCAAAATGTAACGGTGGTACGGACGGCGGCGCGAAAGTAAGCGTAAGTGGAGGTACAGCACCTTACAGCTATGTTTGGAGCAACGGACAAATAATTTTCACAGCATTCAACTTGGCAGCAGGTACTTATACGGTGACAGTGACAGACGCAAATGGTTGTTCTAAAGTTGGCTCCGTGACAATAACTAATCCGCCACTTTTGGTGGTCACAACTTCAAAAACTGACGTTTCTTGTGGTAATTCTAATGACGGAAAAGCATCGGCGGTAGTTTTGGGTGGTACGCCGAGTTATACTTACAAGTGGAGCAACAACGCTACGACTGCGAGCATTAATAATCTTTCCGCAGGAACTTACACCGTGACGGTGACTGATGCAAATGGTTGTCAGCAGACAAGCTCTGTGACTATTTTAGCACCTACGCTTTTAAGCGTTACTTTTACAACATTCAGTCCTGCTTGTAATGGTGCAAATACAGGTTCAATAACAGCTAACCCGAGCGGTGGAACAGCACCATATTTTTACAAATGGAGCTATAATAATCTTACTACTCAAACTATCAACAACGTTCCAGCAGGTTCTTATTCAGTGACGATAACAGACTCAAAAGGCTGTACGGTAGTTGGTCAGACTTCTTTGACGCAACCTAATTCTATTGTTTGCAATGCAAAAATTGGCTCTAACTACAACGGTTTGGACGTGAGTGCTATCGGCGCAAGCGACGGAATAGCAACAGTAACAGTAACTGGCGGCACGCCGGGCTATACTTTCCTTTGGAGTACAGGAGCTACTATCCCTACCATCACGGGACTCGCTCCGGGTGTGTATTCGGTGACGGTAACAGATGCAGCAGGCTGTACTTGTATCTCTACGGTAACGGTCAAAAATCCGTCAAAAGTTGGAAATTTTGTTTTCAGCGATAATAATGCCAATGGTATTCAAGACGCAGGCGAGCAAGGTATCGAAGGAGTAAAAGTTACTTTGACGGGTATTTCGAGCAGCGGCGCACCGATTATGCAAATGGTATTCACTGATGCTTCTGGAATGTATATGTTTTTGGTGCCTGCGGGAACTTACCAAGTTACTTTCGCCACGCCCAATAATACGCAGCCTTCGCCAGCTAATGTTGGCACAGATGATACAAAAGATAGCGATGCAGGAACAGGTGGAACTACCAATCCAATCACAGTCAATCCGGGCGAAACTAACCAAAGTGTAGATGCTGGTTTTGTACCGGGCATCAACATCGGAAATTTTGTTTGGTTTGATGTGAATAGAAACGGAATCCAAGATGCCAACGAAGTAGGTGCAAATGGAATCCTCGTAAAATTAGTTCAAAAAGGTGCGGACGGAATCTACGGAACTGCCGATGACATCGTTGTAGCTACGCAAGTAACTCGCGATAACAATGGTACAAAAGGCTACTATTTGTTTGAAAATGTAGCTCCGGGCAAGTATTCTATTATGTTCAGCAACTTGCCGAATGGCTACGAATTTACGTCGGCAGACCAATCAAGTAACGACCAAATAGACAGTGACGTAAATACCACAACTGGTATGACGGCAGAAATTATGGTGATGTTAGGACAAGGAAGCAATTTGAGCTACGATGCGGGCATTCGCACCATTTGCGATAACGTCCTTTCTGGTGGTACAGTTGGTTACAATGAAAATATCTGTGGCACAGGCGGAACTGCATCGCCGATGGTGAATTTAGTTTCTCCTACAGGCGGAAGCGGTATCATCGAATACCAATGGTTGAGTTCTACTATCGGACCTAATTACTTTCCGGGAAGCCCAGATTGGAATATGATAGTCGGAGCGACATCAGCAAGTTATTCTCCGGGTGTTTTGACCCAAACTACTTACTACATTCGCTGTTCAAGACGCGGTGGCTGCAGCGATTATCCAGGTGAATCGAATATTGTATCAAAAATAATCGTTCCATTCCCTTTTATTTCCATCGAAACTGCGCCGGGTGCAAATGTTTGTGCCAATGCTGCAACTAATTGGGCGGCAGCCATTTCGGGCGCAAATGCAAGTTACAGTTGGAATTTTGGAACAAACGCAACGCCTACCACCGCTAACACGAGAGTTGTAAATAGTGTAACTTTCGGGGGCGTTGGCACGAGAACTGTGGTTTTGACGATTACTATAAACGGTTGTTCGGTTTCACAAAACGTGACCATCAACGTCACAAATTGCGGGCCGGGACGAGTAGAAATCATCAATACGAAGGCAACAGCCATCAACAACGATAAAATCGAAGTGCAGTGGCAAACAGAAACGCCAACAGACAGAAACGTAATGTTCCAGATAGAACGCTCGTTGGACAACCAAAATTTTACGATTATTGGCACGCTTGATGCAGTAGCTTTTGGAAATCCGCCGTATAAATTTACAGACACTAAACCAGCTTTGGGTTGGAATTTCTACCGTATCCGCCATTTTGATACTTTTTCAAATCAAGTCGTTTCGCAGGTTGCAAAAGCTCGGATAAATGCCATAGACAATGCGGATATAGAAGTGTATCCAAACCCAGCGACGGACAGAATTGCCGTGCAGTTGTTGTATCAAAATATTACAAACGAGAATATTCAGGTGCAAGTGATTGATGTTTGGGGACAGATTTTGCAAGAACATAAGCTGTCAGCTAATCAGAATAAGCATGAAATTGATTTGGAAAGCTATCCGCGCGGAATTTACTTCGTAAAAGTAAACTACAACGGTTATCGTTACGCAGTAAAAAAAGTTATCAAGCAATAAAAGTCGAAAAGACTAAAATTATCCTATCAAAAAATAGCTGCGAGCCTGAAAAGGCTTGCGGCTATTTTTTTTTTGAGAAATAAATGCAGACAGTTTATAAAATAAACGTAATTTCGTTTTGGGAATTAAAGAAAAGTACCAAACTCAATTTACGAAGATGAAAAAATACTTACTTACAACTGGCTTCATGCTAATTTTTTTTAATTTATTATTGTCACAAGTGTTAGAAAAACCAGTGGGTACAGATGACGCTGCTGAAGAAATTATTGAGAATACGATGCAAAATATCGGTGGCGAAGGCGAATTTGACCAAAATACGGCTTTTGAAAACCTCGATAATATCAGAAAAAATCCTCTGAATCTCAATAAAATTAATTTAGAAGGATTGCAAAGTTTGGGCTTATTGACCGATTTGCAGGCGGCGAATATCATCAGCTACCGCGAAAAAACAGGACAATTTTTTAGCATTTACGAACTCCAAGCCGTTAATGGTTTAGATTTGGACGCTGTCCGAAAAATACTTCCTTATGTGGAAGTTAGCGATAAGTTAGACGACTATCACATTTCGATTTTAAAAATGCTTCGAGAAGGAAAGAACGAGCTTTTTCTTCGTTGGAGTAGAATCATCGAACCTCAAAAAGGCTTTTTTTTCGTAGATAATCCATTGACTACCAGATATTTAGGTGACGCTAATCGCTTTTATTTGCGCTATCGAAAGAGTTACGAAAATCACTTTTCCGTTGGCTTGACAGCCGAAAAAGACCCGGGCGAAGAATTTTTTAAAGGCTCTAACAAACAAGGATTCGATTATTATTCGGCACACATCTGCCTCAATAACTACAATGCTATCATAAAAACTCTGGCGGTAGGCGACTATGTAGCTAGTTTGGGGCAGGGATTGATTATTTTTCAAGGTTTTGCTCCCAATAAGTCCGCTTTTGTGACAGCCATAAAACGCTCCGCAAGACCCATCAAACAATACACTGCGCTCAACGAAAATACTTTTTTTAGAGGTGCGGCGGCTACTTTGGGCTTGTCCAAAAACTTTGATTTGGTCGTCTTTGCTTCCTCCCGAAAAAAAGACGCTAACTTAATAGTCCCAAGGGATTCGACAGACCGTTTTGAAGGTTTTACCGCTTTTCAAACATCGGGTTTGCATAGGACACAAGCTGAAATTGCCGATAAAAATAGTGTCACAGAAAACGCTATCGGAGGATGTATAAAATTCAAATCGGGTAGGGGAGCGATAGCCCTCAATGGCTTGTACTTGAAGTACAGCCAACCTTTCAATCGGACGATTCAGCCCTACAACCAATTTTTATTTTCAGGAGATAACTTGCTGAATCTCAGCACTGATTACTCGTATATTTACAAAAATTTATATGTTTTTGGCGAAACAGCTATGAGTGGAAACGGTGCTATCGGCACCATCAATGGCTTGTTGGTCAATCTGGACAGAACCATAGATTTTGCCCTGCTGCATCGGAATGTACCACGAAATTTTCAGACCGTTTTTGGCAACGCTTTTACAGAAAATACGCTTCCCAACAACGAGCAAGGAACCTATTTTGGGATAGAAATATCGCCGACAAACTCTTGGAAGTTCAGTGGATATTTTGATATTTGGAAGAACCCTTGGCTTGCTTTTTCGACCGACGCGCCTTCGGGCGGCTATGAATATTTAGCCAAAATCACATACCTGAAAAAGCGAAAATGGGACGCTTCAGTGCTGCTTCGATACAAGTCAAAAGACGCTAATTTTTCAGATAATATTTCAAAAACAGCTAATATTGTGACAAATAGCCGAACTCAACTACGTTTTCATCTCAATAATAAAATTACGAAACAAATAGAGCTTCGCAGCAGATTAGAATTGGTGAAATTTGAACAATCTAACAACAGCAATATCACGAATAACGGTTTCTTATTGTATCAAGATATTTTGTATAAGCCAATAAATTTTCCACTTTCGTTGACGGCTCGATTCGCCATTTTTGATACAAAAGACTACAATTCAAGGATTTATGCTTACGAAAATGATATACTTTATAGTTTTTCAGTTCCGCCATATTTCAATCGCGGCACTCGATATTATGTGAATTTACGATACAACGGCGTGAGGCACTTGACGATGGAATTGCATTACGGGCTGACTTATTTTGCTAATAAAACGACTTTTGGAAGTGGTTTAGATGAAATAAATAAACCCCAACGAAGCGAAATAAAAGCACAAATCAGATATTCTTTTTGATGAAAGTTCTAAAAAAATTGCATGCATCTGCATGGCTAACTTTTTTGGTAGTCGTGCAAATTTTAGTCACAAATTACGGATTTTCTAAAAATACTTATTTAGAAATTACCATAAAAAAGGGCGAATCTTTAGAGCTAATTTTCAAAAAATACGGACTTTCTAAAAATGGTAAATCAAAAAGTGAATTTTGTGTTTTGAATAAAATAAAGCCAACAGAGAAAGTAATACAGGGAAAAACGTACAAACTACCCATAATCGTCGAAAAATGGGACGGAAAATCTATCCGAAGTTCCCTTCAAATTTCGGATTGGCAAACTGCCCTGAACGTACAAAAATACAACGAATTTTTAGAAAAAAATAAGCTGTCGCCAAATTTTAAGGTCAGCAAAAAACTGTTTATTCCTTTCTTTGAGAAGATAAACTTAATCCAAAATATTCCTAAAAGTGACAACAGAATTTTTCCTATTTTTGGAAAAATTTTTCAATTTGTACCCTTAAAAGACAACTCTTTAAATGGCAAAATTTTTTACATTGATGCTGGACACGGCGGACCAGACCCAGGAGCTATGGCGCGACTTTACGGTCACACGCTTTGCGAAGACGAGTATGCCTACGATGTTTCTATCCGACTTTTGCGCTTGCTGATTGAAAAAGGTGCGACTGCTTATATGATAACGAGAGATGAAAAGGACGGAATTAGAGATGAAAAATATCTAAAAAGTGACAGAGACGAATTGTGTTGGGAGAATAAGAAAATCCCGTTAGACCAAAAAGAGCGGCTTTTTCAACGCTCTGACGCAATCAATAGTTTGTACGAAAAATATAAAAAATTAGGTGTGGCAGAGCAAAAATTAGTCGTTATCCATATTGATTCTCGGAACGAAAAAAAGCAAACCGATGTCTTTTTTTATTACCTTGAAGGAAAAAAAAAGGATAAAGAATTGGCGGAAAATATGCAGAAAACATTCCAAAAAAATTATAAAAAAAACCGTAGAGGCTGGTACAAAGGCAGTGTTTCTGACCGAAATTTACACATGCTCCGCGAAACAAAAACAACTTCTGTTTATATCGAATTGGGAAATATCAAAAATCTATTTGACCAAAAGCGAATTTTAGAAAGTAACAACCGGCAAGTTCTTGCCAACTGGATGTTAGAGGCTTTAACTTTACCAAATAAAAAAATCGCTAAAAAATAAGTCACATTTTTTATGTTTTTTTTGATTTTGGGTGTGCTGACGCGTACACTTTTTTAAGTTTTTCGATAGAATTGTGACTGTATATTTGCGTAGCAGCAAGGCTCGAATGTCCAAGCAATTCCTTAACTGCATTCAAGTCCGCTCCGTTGTCTGTCAAGTGCGTAGCAAACGAATGTCGAAGCGTATGAGGACTTTTTTTGTCGGCAGTAGAAACCAAAGATAAATATTTACGGACTAAGTTATAAACTAATTTGTCGTACATAATTTCGCCTTTATTGGTCAAAAATAAATATTGTGACATCAAATTTGGAAATTTTTCGGCGCGTTTTTTGAAATAATCTTCCAAAATATTTGCTAAATAGGGAGCGATAGGCACTATTCTTTCCTTCTTTCCTTTTCCTAATATTTTAAAATATTTTCCGTGTGTGGAGTAACTTGTTAGCTCTAATTGTATCAATTCGGAGCGTCGCATACCAGTCGCGTACAATACTTCCAAAATTACTCTGTCACGAAAACCATTGAAATCGTCAGAAAAATTTTCTTTTAAAAACAGCAAATCCAATCTTTGCTCGGGAATAAATTCGGGAAGCGGTCTTCCCATTTTGGGCAATACGAGTTTGGTACACGGATTTTCGGAGATTTCGCCTCTCGAATTTAGAAATTTAAAATATGCTTTGAGGGAAGATATTTTTCGGCGTATGCTTCGCGGCTCTATTTTGGCAACCTGCATCAATTCTACTACCCACGACCGGATATGAAAATGCCTTACCTCTTGGAAAGAGGCAAGGCAATATTTTTCAGAACAAAATTCCCAAAATTTGGAAATGTCATTTTTGTAGGCAATTATTGTATGCGCAGAGCTGCGTTTCTCAAATTGAAGATATTTTATAAAAAACTCTAACATAGTTGAAAAAACTACTGAAATAAAAGCAAACTCAAAGATTGTTTAGACTATTAATCCTCAATCGTGTGCGGTCCATAAGTTTCTAACTTATAAACAGCTTTCAAAACCTCCGTTCTGCGAACGATAGATGGTTTTACGAAGTGCTTGCGACCGCGAAGCTGCTTGAGCGTACCCGCTTTTTCAAATTTTCTTTTGTACTTTTTGAGCGCACGGTCAATCGTATCGCTATCTCTCACGTCAATTATAAGCATTGAAGCAGTATTTTAATTGAATTAATGAATAAAATGTAGTTTTTTCTCTAACGGCTGCAAAGATACAAATGTAATATTGAAATAAAAAATATTTTTTACTTTTTTTCTCGAATTTCTTGCCAAGTCTTGTAAAGAACGTCTTGCGAAGGTTTATTTTCAGGAATTTCTCGCAATGGTTCGCACGGTTTTAGCGATTCGTAACATTCTTTTGGCAGTCGCTGGTAAAGTTCAGTACCTTTAGTTTTCCACGACAGCATTTCGTCTGTCACAGTTTTGATGATTTTTGCTGGATTTCCGACCAGCAAACTTCGTGCGGGTATTTTTTCGTCTGCCTTTACGAAGGCAAGCGCGCCAATAACACATTCGTCACCGATTTCGACACGGTCCATAATCACCGAATTCATACCTATCAGCACGTTTTTTCCGATAGTTGCTCCGTGGACAATCGCTCCATGACCGATGTGCGCACCTGATTTTAACAAAACTGTAACACCTGGAAACTGATGAATTATACAGTTTTCTTGCACATTACAGCCATCTTCGATGACTATGCCGCCCCAATCGCCTCGGATAGCTGCGCCCGGTCCGATATAGACGTTTTTTCCAATCGTCACGTTGCCTGTCACGACTGCCTGCGGGTGGACAAAAGATGATTCGTGTACGACTGGAATAAAGCCTTTAAACTCGTAAAACATTTTTATAACTAATTGGAAATCAATGAATTGCTTGCTCTATGTCGCATATAATATCCTCTACATTTTCTATTCCAACAGAAAGTCGAATCAATCCGTCTGTAATTCCGTTTTGCTCTCGAATTTCTTTTTTTATGTTTAAATGTGACATACTTGCAGGATGCAAAACCAACGTATCCACGTCGCCGAGAGTAGGAGCGAGGGTACAAAGTTGGAAGCGGTTCATAGCCAATATTCCTGCCGATAAGCCACCTTTTAGCTCAAAACTTAACATTCCTCCATAGCCAGACATTTGTTTTTTGGCAATTAAATGGTCGCGATGAGAGGGAAGCGACGGGTAATTTACATGAGCTACATTTGGGTGTTTTTGTAGCCAAAGTGCTATTTTTTCGGCATTTTCACAGTGCGCTTTCATGCGCAAAGGCAGTGTTTTCAAGCCATTGTTCGTTAGCCATGCGTCGAATGGGTTACAATTAGTACCGAGAAGTTTCATGGCTTGCCAAACCTTTGTTTTCATCAAATCAGGATTGTTTCCCACTATAACGCCTGCGATAGAATTACCGTGTCCGTTCAGATATTTGGTAGTAGAGTGAATGACAAAATCAGCCCCCAAACGGAGTGGTTGTTGAAGGAGGGGAGTACAAAAAGTATTATCAATTATGGTATAAATGTGACATTTTTTTGCAATGTCACACAATCCCGAAATATCCAAACAATCCATAGTTGGATTGGAGGGTGTTTCGAAGTATAAAACTTTAAATTTGTCGTCCTTTTGTAAGATGTCATTTACTTTTTGCAAGTTCGACAAATCTGTCATAATTATCTCAATACCAAGCGGTTGGAGTATTTTTACGAACAATTCTGTCGTTCCTCCGTAAAGGTTTCCCTGTGTCAAAATCTTATCGCCAGCTTTCAGCAATGCGATAGAAATGGTGGAAATAGCAGACATTCCGGAGCTGCAAAGTATGGCTGTAGCTTCTATTTGGCTGTCACCAAATGCCTCTAATTGAGCAATTTTTTGAGCGACTGCATCGACGGTTGGATTTCCGTAGCGACTATAAACGTGACCCGTTTCTTTGCCCGTAAAAATATCCATGCCTTGTTCGATACTTTCAAACTCAAAGGAAGAGGTTGCGTAAATCGGCAGCACATGAGATTTGGTGCTGACTGTGTCAAAACTTTCACGGACACAGAGGGTATCAAATTTTAGTTCTTTCTTATTTAACATAATATTAATTATAGGAATTTTTATAAACTTTTTCCCTTGATTGCTTCCGCAATATTTGCGTCCAAAGCGCGGTGCGCCAAAGGCGTAGAGTAAATATTCAGAGCTTCCATAGCTCCGTTAATAGTATTTTTTTCTTCTTTTTGTACCGCTAATTTTAGCTTGGCAATATAATTTTTTAGGTTCAAAACTTCTTCGGCGGTCAAAATATTTAAGTTTTGAATGATGAATTTTTCGGAACTCAAAAGTATATTGTTGGCTTCGTTTTTAGCTTCGAGCAAGGCTCTTTGGTCGCGGTCGGCGGCGGCATTTTGGATAGAATCAATCAACATCAAAGCCATTTCCTCCTCGCTGATACCGTAGGCAGATTTTATTTTGATGCTTTGAGCCGTGTCCGACCGAAGCTCTTTTGCGCGAACCGTAAGAATACCGTCGGCATCTAAAATGAACTGAATATCAATCTTCGGCATTCCTGCGGGCATGGCGGGAATATCGCTTAAAATAAACTCGCCCAATTTTCTATTAAATTGAACCATGTCACGTTCTCCCTGAAAAACGGCAATTTTTAAATTTTTCTGTCCATCAACAGAAGTCGTGTATTGGCGACCAGCTTTGGACGGAATTTTATTATTTCTTGGTATAATTACGTCCATCAAGCCCCCTACCGTTTCGATGCCTAACGAGAGCGGCGTAATGTCAATCAACAACAAATCATTTCGATTGCCAGACAAAATATCCGCTTGCACAGCTGCTCCGAGCGCAACCACTTCGTCGGGATTGAGTTCGTCAAAAACAGTTTGATTAAAAAATTGTGACACGCTTTTTTTGACCAATGGGATTCGGGTAGAACCGCCTACCATTACTACTTTTTGAATTTGCGAAGCCGATAATTTTGCGTCAGAAAGAGCTTGAGCGCAGCAAGAAAGGGATTTTTTGATGAGTGGAAGCAGCAAATTTTCAAACTCAATTTTAGAGAGATTGAGTAGAATACTTACGCCGTTAACATCTAAATTTTTTGAAAAAGTGTCAGAAAATGACAGGTTTTTTTTTGCGGATTCGGCAGCTAATCGAAGCTCGGAAAAAATATTTTGGTTCTCGGCAGCCAGTTCTTCAATTTTTGGTTCTTGAGTTTTCCAGAACTCGACTATCAGAGCGTCAAAGTCGTCGCCGCCCAAAAAAGTGTCACCGTTGGTGGATAAAACTTCAAAAATACCGTCTTCCAACTGGAGAATTGAAACGTCAAATGTGCCGCCGCCCAAGTCGTAAACCGCGATAATTTCGCTCTCTTTGGAGTCGGTATCCAAGCCATAAGCGAGGCTTGCAGCTGTTGGCTCGTTTACGATTCGCAGCACGTCCCAGCCAGCTAATTTGCCAGCGTCGCGAGTAGCTTGCCTTTGAGCATCGTTAAAATAAGCAGGCACGGTGATGACCGATTTAGAAACTTCTTGTTCAAGATTAAGTTCGATTCGTGACTTTAATTCCTTCAAAATAAGAGCAGAAAGCTCCACAGGCGTATAAAATTTGTCGCGAACTTGTATTTTTACCAAACTTTCGGTGTCGGAGTCAATTATTTTGTAACCCAAAGCATTAGATGTTTTTCGGACATCTTTATAAGATTTTCCCATCAATCTTTTGACGGAGTAAATCGTATTTTCAGGGTCGGACACTAACTTTTCTTTTGCAGCATCGCCGACCAATATTTTTCCATTTTTTTCAAAATATATGACAGAAGGCATTAGTGTATTTTTTCCGTTTTGTTCTGTCACGGCTATGGGTTTTCCGTCTTTTATGTAGGCTACCAAGCTGTTGGTCGTCCCTAAATCTATCCCAACTACGAGTTCTTTTTTTTGTATTTGTTCGCCATCAACATCGCCAGTTTTGATATTTATCGGTATTATTGCCATTTTTTATCTTAAAAATAATATTAAGGAAAGCGTCTAAAATAAGTTACTATATTCTTGCTTGTATTTTAGCTAAAATTCGCTGGATTATCCTTACAATGCGCTGCATTGCTCGTCAAATCTGCCTTATTTTGACTCAAAATACTTCGTAATAATATTCAGTACCTTATTTTTTCTTCATTCCTAAATTTTGTAAAAAAAATTATTTACACTTTAAATTTTGCTATCACGGTTTCGTTACCGCGAACTTTTTGCCCAATTTGCACTTCTATGACAGCATCTAAAGGCAGAAATAAATCGACGCGAGAGCCAAATTTTATGAATCCCATATCGTTTCCTTGCACCACTTTATTGCCTACTGTGACATAGTTAATTATTCTTTTTGCGACAGCTCCTGCTATTTGGCGAAGCAAAATTTCGTCTTCTCCCCTACCGATTACTACGGTCGTCCGCTCATTTTCGGTAGAAGATTTTGGGTGCCAAGCAACTAAATATTTGCCGCGATGGTATTTGAAATAGTTGATAGTGCCACTAATCGGATTGCGATTGACGTGGACGTTTGTGGGCGACATGAAGATAGAAACTTGCAGCCTTTTATCTTTAAAATACTCGTTTTCGAGAGTTTCTTCGATGACCACCACTTTTCCGTCAGCCGGAGAATAAATCAGATTATTGTCTGGAATACCGATAGTCCTAATCGGATTTCTAAAAAATTGCAAAATAAATATAAATAAAATAACTGTAATTATGGAAAAAAACAATAAAATATTTGGAAATATTTCGGCAATTAGGATATTTGATAAAATCAAAATGGAAAACGAAAAAATTAAAATTTTAATTCCTTCTTTGTGTATTTTCAATAGCATTGTGTATAATTATAAAAAGTCTTATTCGCAAATGTACGACTTTTTATAAAATATTTGGATTAATTTTGCGAAATCAAAAAATTCAAACATCTTTAACGCGGAAACGCAAACCCTATGAATGTTATGGAAAAAAAAATTGCCGTTTTTCCGGGTTCTTTCGACCCAATTACGTCTGGACATTTAGATTTGGTGCGCCGTGCATTGCCGATTTTTGACGAAATTATTGTTGCTATCGGCATTAACTCTCAAAAAAAATATTTGTTTGATTTGGAGCAAAGAGTGACATGGCTAAAATCGGTATTTGAAGACGAGCCTCGCATCAGAATCGACACTTTTGAAAAACTGACTGCACATTATTGCCAAAAAGTAGGGGCAAAATTTATTCTTCGCGGCTTGCGAAATGCGTCCGATTTTGATTACGAAAAAACAATTTCGCAACTCAATCACATCATCGGAGGCGGTATCGAAACTTTTTTTCTCATCAGCCAACCCGAATTTTCGCACATCAGCAGCACGATTGTCCGAGAAATCATTAAAGGCGGCGGCGATGCAAGCCCTTTTTTGCCCTCAAAAATAGTTTTGCCACAAGGAGTAATTATTTGAAAAATTTTTTGTTAAATTTGCGAAAAAATTTTCGGAACGAAGAAAAATAAGGTACTCATATTTGTTTGAAAAAGTGGGCAGTTTATTTTGGACGCTTTCCTATATAACAACAAAAAAATCTTTACTATGCCAATCAGAATGGTCGAAGACGACAATCAGGAACAACAACAGTTCAATGATGACAACAATAATAACGACTCTGGCGGCGGCGGCGGACAGGGTTCGGGAGGCGGTCCGGGCTTGGGGACTTTGCTCGGATTTTTGCCTATTCTCTTCGGGCTTTTTCGCAACCGTCCGATATTGTTAGTGTTTTTTCTTGTGGTCGGAGGTTTTTTTTACTTTAAAGGCTGCAATTTTTTGGGTGGAAATGGTGGAAATAGCGACACGTCTATGAACACAGGCTGCCAAATGAATCAAAAAATTTATGACCAAGCGGAAGTGTTTGAGTCGCTTAATCCCGATAAAACACCTTTACCAGAGGCGACTTCTTTGGAGCGTTTTGCACCCCGCAGAGGCGACCAAGGGCAGCAAGGAAGCTGCGTAGGTTGGGGAAGTTCGTATGGCGCTCGCACCATTTTGCAGGCGACGACTACTGGACAAAATCCCGATGACATAGTTTTTAGTCCGTCTTATCTTTACAATACCATCAGTTTGCAAGGCTGTGACGGTTCTTATATCTTCAAAGCTATGGAAGTGCTGACCAAAGAAGGAGTGCTGCCGCTCAAAGATTTTCGCTACAATGACCGAGATTGTGACACAAAGCCCGATGCTCGACAAAAGACCGAAGCAGCACAATATAAAATGCGCGGCTATCAACGCCTGACTTCGAGCGGCGATAAATACGATGTAGATTTTCAGGGAGTTCGCCAAAATATTGCTGCTGGCGCGCCAGTCGTGATTGGAATGACGGTTACAAAAACTTTTACTTACGATATGATGGGGCGCAAAGTATGGCACCCAACACAGGCAGAGTACGACGGACAGGGTTCGCTGGGCGGGCATTGTATGTGCGTGATAGGTTACGACGACCGAATAGAAGGCGGTGCTTTCCAAATTATGAACTCGTGGAGTCCAAAATGGGGCGAGAATGGTTTGGCTTGGGTGCGCTACAAGGATTTTTTGCACTTTACAAAAGAAGCCTACGGACTTTACCCGATGGCAAAACGTGGAGATGCTGCTAATAAACAATTTGCTTGCGCAATCGGTTTAGTAGATGTTTCCAACAAGCAATATATGCCGCTTCTAAGCGCGGGGGGAAATTTATTTAAGACAATAAAGCCAGTCACAAAAGGTGCGAAATTTAAAATTGAAGTAAAAAATACCGTCGAGTGTTACACCTATTTGTTTGGGCAAGAAACCGACAACAGCAGCTATGTTTTGTTTCCTTACACACCCAAACACTCCGCTTTTTGTGGCATCACGGGCTATCGGCTTTTTCCGAAAGACTATTCTTTGCAGCCTGACCAAGTCGGAAATAAAGATTTTATGGCAATAGTTGTCACCAAACAAGCGATTGACTACAAACAACTCAACAATACCATCAATGCAAGCAAACAAGCGACTTATCAAGGGAAAATAAATGAAGCCTTGGGAAGTATCGCTATCAAAAATGTTCGATTTACAAACAATAACAATACTTTTGGGTTTGAAACTACCGCAGACGAAAAAAGCGCAGTCGCAATCGTTTTGGAAGTAAATAAGCAATAAAATTGTTTTAACTAATTGATTAACAGTTAGTTATACGATAAAAACTAACTAAAATTATTTTTAAATAATAAAACCAATCTTTAATTTTTATACAAATACCAAATATTTATGAAAAACTTAAAAAGTCAATTATTTGTCACATTATCGTGTATTTTATTTTCTTTATCGCCAGTTTTTTCTCAAAAAAATGATGTGCGCTTTGCTTCTGCTACGCAATATATCCAACAGCATTTTTTGGACTGGAAGTTAGCTGCAAAAGATGTTTCGGATTTTTCTGTTTCTTCGCAATATGAAGATGCGGATAGCCATATTCTGAATATTTATCTCCAGCAAAGCCACGCAGGAATTGGACTTCACAACGCAATTTTGAATATCCATGTACTTCCGAATGGAAAAGTTTTTCATGCAGAAAGCCGCTTTTTACCCAATCTCGCAGAAAAAGTGAACACCATGCAAGCGAATATTTCAGCGCAACAAGCGATAGACAAAACGCTGACACATCTCGGAAAAATCCCTCCTTCGAGCTACACGCAACTAAAAAATGATACCAAAAATGTATTCCTTTTTGCAAAAGATAATTTTTCTTATCAGGACGTAAAAGTAACTTTGTGCTATGTGCAGAAAGACGAAAAAGTGCTGCTCGCGTGGGACGTTTCGCTGGACTTGGTAGGCGCAAACGATTATTGGAATGTCAGAATTGATGCCACAAGCGGTCAATTTATAGAAAAAAATTCTTGGACGAGCCATTGCAAATTCAATCACGGTCAATTTGCACACAACGCAGATTGTGGAGAAAAAAATGTCACAAAAAATTCATTGTCTCCAAAAAAAATAAATAGTTTAGGCTCATACAATGTGCTTGCTTTTCCGGCGGAAGCTCCATCTTTTGCACCGCGCAGTATTTTAACTGACCCTGCTGACCCTGTTGCGTCGCCTTTTGGCTGGCACGATACCAATGGCGTAAATGGCGCAGAATACACGATTACGAGAGGCAACAACAGCTACGCCTATTTGGATAAAAACGCAGACAACGCCTCCGACGGCGGAGAACCCAACGGCGGTACAGCCCTCAATTTCAACTTTCCTTTCGACCAAGCAAAAGAACCCGATAGCAGCAAAGCTGCTGCAACGGTTAATTTATTCTATGTCACAAATTTCATGCACGATTTCGCTTACAAGTTTGGTTTTACGGAAGCAGCAGGAAATTTTCAAACCAATAATTACGGCAAAGGCGGAGCCGGAAATGACCACGTACTTGCAGAGGCACAAGACGGAAGCGGTACAGACAATGCTAATTTTAGCACCCCTGCCGACGGCGGAAACGGACGTATGCAAATGTATGTTTGGAACAGAAATAACGGTACGTTATGCAATCTCAATCAGCCGACCGATACGACCGCTTTTGAAACTTCGAGCGCAAGTGGCTGGGCATCTACCTCTACCGTACCGACTTCGGGTGCAGCGATTTTGGTCAATGACGGCACTTCCTCCCCCACTTTGGGCTGCAATCAGCCGACCAACAGCGTGGCAGGAAAAATCGCATTGATAGACAGAGGGTCTTGCCAATTCGGTGTAAAAGCACTCAACGCTCAACAAAAAGGAGCGATTGGAGTCGTTATTTGCAACTATGAAGACGCTTTTGTAAATATGGCAGCAGGCACAGCGGGAAGTGGTGTCACAATTCCCGTCGTAATGCTAAAAAAGAGCGCCTGCGACTTGGTCAAATTAAAGATTCAAAATACAGGCGTAACACTTACACTCGCCACGCCAACTGCTGCCGGACCGTCACAATTAGACGGAGATTTTGACAACGGAATTATTGCCCACGAGTTCGGTCATGGTATTTCTAATCGCCTCACGGGCGGTCCCGCCAACGCAAGCTGCCTCGGAAATGGTGAGCAAATGGGCGAAGGTTGGAGTGATTTTTTCTCTTTGGTTACGACCGTCCGCGCGGGTGACTCGGGTGCTACGCCGCGCGGCGTTGGCACTTACGTCTTCCGTCAGGCAAACAACGGCAGAGGGATTCGGAATTTTCCTTACACAACCGATATTAACATAAATCCACTTACTTACGACAGAATGGTGAACGCACAAGACCAAGTTCACAGTGTCGGAGAACATTGGACGGTAATGCTCTGGGACTTGTATTGGAAAATGACGGAAACCTATGGCTTATCCGCCGACTATTCAGACGCGACTGCTGGAAATTATATAGCCGTCAAGTTGGTTATGCAGGGAATGAAATTACAGCCTTGTTCGCCGGGTTTCGTAGATGGGAGAAATGCAATCCTCGCTGCGGACGATGCACTCTACAATGGCGTTCACAAATGTTTGATTTGGGAAGTTTTTGCGCGTCGCGGACTCGGATTCAGTGCCAATCAAGGCAGCTCAGGCAACAGCAACGACGGAAAAGGAGCTTTCGATAAGTCCCCAAGCTGCGTGAAAGAAATAAAAGTTACCAAAAAAGTGACACAACTCATCAACGCAGGCGACGAAATAGCCGTCACAATAAACATAAAAAATGACAAAGATGTAGTAGAAAATAATATTCTGGCGGTTGATTTTATTCCTAACGGTACTACTTATGTCGCGGGTTCGGCGAGTAATGGAGGTACGGCTTCGGGCAGCACTGTGAGTTTTCCGAGTTTCGATTTGAACTCGGGAGCGTCAGCAACTTTGACCTACAAATTGAAGACTCCTTCGGATAAAAAGTCTATCCGACAGTTCTATGACGACATCGAAGGTGTTGATAGTAACTGGGATCTTCAGGCTATAACAGGCGTTAATATTTGGGAAGTTCAGGATAATTTTGCAAAAAGTGGGCAGAAATCGTGGGGTATTCCTTTCAATGACACGATGGTCAATAATCAGGGATTAAAGATGATAAATGCTCAATTAATCACTGGTATTCAGCCGATTGTAAGATTCTATAACAGCTATGATTTGGAAAGCGGCGTGGACGGCGGAATAGTAGAAACGTCCGAAGATGGCGGTTTGACATGGATAGATTTGAGTACTAAATTTTTCAGAAACGGTTACGTGGGGCGTATCAGGACGACTACTTTTTTTATTCCAGACTTGTACGCGTTTTGGGGAAATAGCAATGGATTTATCGGTTCGTATGCGGATTTAAGCAGCTTTATCGGTAAGACCTTACAGTTCAGATTTCGATATGCCACCAACAATGCAGGTTCTTCAAACGGCTGGCGGATAGACGATTTTGAGTTGATGGATATGATAAATTACCAAAC
>JAYWGG010000232.1:0-4925 GCA_043778415.1 Saprospiraceae bacterium | reverse complement strand
ACTAAAAAAAATAACCATGTCAGAATCGGAAATTACGGGCAAGTCAGAACCCGAAATCCCAGAAAATTTTGAACCTCAAGCCGTCCATGCAGCTGTTCCGCCTCCGCCTTTTGAAGCTGCCGCCGCTGCATCAGCCGTCCGCAGTCGCTCTTCTTGGAAGCCAATGTTGATTGCTATTTCAGCCATCTTATTGCTCGTTGGGGGAGCTTATTGGAGAGTACAAAAAAACAATGAAGCTCAGCGTGCGCAAGTTGCCGCCGCCGCCGCCGCTACCGAAATGGCAGTAGCGGACTCTTCTACCTCTGCGGCTTCGCCCGAAGCTCCGCTGCCTATGAAGGCTGACGAAGAAGGCGACCGCAGCCGCCCTGCGCCGAAAGAAGAACTTGCTTCTGCTCCGCCGCCGCCGTCCGTTGCTGCCGAAAACAGTGCTCCGCAGCAAGTTGTTGCCGCCGCCGCAACGCCAGCAGAAAAAAAATCAAGTAAAAAGCCGTCCACCCCTTCGCGCGCTAATAAAATCAAGCCGTCGGCGACCGCCAACGCTGCCGAGTCGGGAGCTGTCACGACTGTCATCATCGGTGGATTCAGAGATGCCGCGAATGCTCGCCGCATGATGAGCAAAGTAAAAGCGGCTGGTTTTAAGCCGTTCAAGGACGAAAATAACGGGATTATTCGGGTCGGAGCGCAATTCAAGTCCAGTTCGGAGGCTGCCAAAACTACAAAAGTACGGAGCATCAAGCAACGTTTTGGGCGCGGCTCGTGGGTGTTGAACTAAAAATAACGGAAAAATAACAGGCTTATAAAGCGCAATTTTAATGAAAAAAAAATATTTTTAAAATATTTTGCAAAAAACTTGCATACCAACTTTTAATAGTATAACTTGCGGTTGATTCAGCTCAAATAATTGTTTAACCATCAAACTATTGAATTGTATGAAAATAATTGCAACCGTGCTTTCCGTATGCCTTTTTTGGGCAAGTAATCCCATTTTCGCTCAACACATAGAAAAAACAATCGTCCAATCCTTTGACCTGCAAGGACTTAAAGCAGTCATTCTGGATATTCCGAATGCTGACGTGGAGGTAAAAACATGGAGTAATTCGGAGTTGAGTGTCCAGATGACGATTTCAGTACCCTCTAATCTGGAGGAAATGCAAAAATCCCTCATCGCAGCAGGTCGCTACACGCTCAAAGCTACTCCGACTGCCAACACTATGAATTTGGTGGGACTGAACTTGAAGCGAAATATTATTTTTCGCGGTGCGCCGTGGAAAGACAAAGTAAAATGTGTTGTTTTTGCGCCACAAAAAGCAGCTGTTCAAGTAGTAGATTCGTCGCCGACTGTCGAGGCTGCGCAGCAAGAAGTGGTAAAAAACTGAAAATATCCTTTTTTTATACTAACATCGAAGTTAGCCGTTCCGTTTCTTTTTAGAAGCGGGGCGGCTTTTTTTTGTCACAAAATTATCAAAATTCCAAAAATAACAAGGCAGATAAGTAGCAATTATTTTGGGGTCGTAGATGCCACTTTTTAGTAAAATATCTTGTTGGGTGTGGAAAAGTTTGCTCGGCAAATCTTCGGTTGGGAGAGCCTTTAAGAGGTGGTCGAGAAACGCCAGACTCGTGGCAGCACCTGTGTAAAGCGACACCAAATTTTGAGTGAGCAAAATATCGGTATTCGCTCGCAAGTCAGCAGGAAGCAAATCACTTCTAAATTCGTCCAAATAAAATCTTGTGTTACAGGCATTAAAAAACCAAATTCGGTATTTTATGTTTTCACTCCAGCGATTTTCGACACTTAATTTTTCTAATTTATTTTCTTGAACGCTTACTTTTGGGTAAGTTCGGTCGCCCGGAGCTTGCACTGTGCCTTTGGCATGGAGAGAAGACTTCAAACTTATCAAAAAATTTCCGTCGGGAATATTGATAGCGTCGAAGTCAGGACCCAAGCCGCGCCTACCGTGACCTTCATATATCAAGACTTCTGAACCCAAAATCGCTTCCGTAAAAGCCTCCAAACTTTCCTGACCGTTGGGCGAAATAACCGTAACACTTATTAGAATATCTTTCTCTACGAGTCGTCCTTCGGTATTTAGGTATTTGACAGGTTGGTTTTTCTCAAATAGTTGCTTTATATTTCCGCTTTTACCCAAATCAGTGTAGCCATTTTGTTGAAGATAATTTCTCAAATCGTCTAAATTATACTCGTGCAGTTGCTTTGCTGGCTCGTCTTCTCGTTGCTGGATTTCTTCGATATAGCCTTGCGCAATCGTCACATCCAATCGCTGGTCGGCAAGCAATAAATCATAGTTTAATTTGTGTAAAGAAACAAAGTTTATCGTATTTTGAGCCGTCACAAAATAAGTATTTATATAAAATAAAAAAATCTGTAAAAGAATTATTGATAAACGGAAATCAGAGAAAAATCGGAACATAGTTGTCAAAAAATAAATGGTCAATTTGAGGTGCAAATATAAAAATTATCCGAAGTGTTTGGACGGTAAAAGCTCGCTCAAACCTAAATTTCCTATATTTTGTTCAAAAATATGCTTCACTTTTGCTTATTTTTAATAATTTTACTACTTTTGACAAAGTTTCATTCATAAATTAAAGTTGATTATCCGAAAAAATGGGTTTCAAATCCTTTCTTATCAAGCCGTTTGCAAATAAAATTGCTCGCGACATTCAACGCTGGTCTTCGCAAGCTATCGAAGCGCAACACTCTGTCTTTCAGTCACTTATAGCGGTTGGGAAAAATACAGCCTTCGGCAAAGACCATCATTTTGATAGCATAAATTCTTACGAAGCCTTCAAAGCCAACGTGCCAATCCGAGATTACGAAGGCTTGAAACCATACATTGAGCGGATAAAAAATGGCGAATCGGACGTGCTTTGGCATGGCAAACCGATGTATTTTGCGAAGACGAGCGGCACTACAAGTGGTATAAAATATATTCCGCTTACGAAAGATAGTCTTTCTAATCATTTTGGAACGGCGCGAAATGCACTGTTCAATTATTTTGCTAAAACAGGGAATGGAAGTTTTTTTGACGGAAAATTAATTTTTCTTTCGGGCAGTCCCGAGTTGGAAAAGATAGGCGATATATTGACTGGCAGACTTTCGGGTATCGTCAATCACCAAGTGCCGTCGTGGCTGCGCACCAACCAAATGCCGAGCTATCCTACGAATTGCATCGAAGAATGGGAAGAAAAATTAGACAGGATTGTGACAGAAACTTTGAGCCAAGATATGCGGCTGATAAGCGGAATACCGCCTTGGGTGCAGATGTATTACGAGCGACTTTTGGAGCGAAGTGGAAAACGTCACATAAAAGACATTTTTCCAAATTTATCTGTCTTCGTTTATGGCGGCGTAAATTTTGAACCTTACCGCTCAAAACTCGAATCGTTGGTCGGAAAACGCTTGGACAGTGTCGAAACTTATCCTGCCTCCGAAGGTTTTATTGCTTTTCAGGACAGTCAGACGGAGCGTGGATTGCTGTTAAATGTTGATTCTGGCATCTTTTTTGAGTTCATTCCTGCGGAAGAAATAGCCAATCCCGACCCAACTCGACTTTCGCTGAAAGACGTAGAGTTGGGGGTCAATTATGCTATCATCATCAACAACAATGCTGGGCTTTGGGGTTATAATATCGGCGATACGGTGGAGTTTGTGTCCCAAAATCCGTATAGAATCCTTGTCACAGGTAGGATAAAACATTTTATTTCTGCCTTCGGCGAACACGTCATTGGAAAGGAGGTAGATGCTGCGATGTTGGCGGCTTGCAACGCACTTGGGGTGCAGATGGTAGAGTTCACAGTCGCGCCCCAAATCAGCCCTTCCGAAAGCGGACTTCCTTACCACGAGTGGTTGATAGAATTTGACGAAATACCAAATAATGTGACAGCGTTTGGGCAGCGACTGGACTACGAAATGGTGCGCCAAAATATTTACTACGAAGACTTAATCGCTGGAAATATTTTGCAGACGTTGAAAATCACGCCGCTTCGCCGCGACGCTTTTCGGGATTATATGAAGTCGGAGGGCAAACTTGGCGGTCAGAACAAAGTGCCGCGATTGAGTAATGACCGAAAATTAGCCGATGCGTTGGAAAAATTTAAACTCTAATACATTGATTATCAAATAGATAAATAATTAATTATGCAAACCAAAGAGCGATTGCAGGAAGCCGCCTTACAGTTTGGAAAAACGTTGCGCAGCCTTGAAGTTGCTCGCAGTATAAAACTTCAAGCACTTGATGTTGCTGTGGCTGACGCAGTGGAGAGCGGAATTATTCGAAAATTTGAAATTACGGTGGAGCTTTTTTGGAAAACTTCAAAAATATTTTTAGAGCATAAAGACGGCATTGTAGAAAAAACGCCAAAGTCTGTCACAAAATCACTCTATTTGAATGAATATATTGACGAAACACTGTATCTTGGGCTTACAAAAGCCATCAACGACCTTAACGAAATGAGCCACATCTATAAGCACGAGGCATACAGTAAAATATTGGAGGATATGGTTTTTCATATTAAAAATTTACGGCAGATTTTTGAACTATTAGAATCCGAAATAAATGGATAAATAGTGATTATTTTTTACACTCTTATAAAACTCAAAATATGAAACTACATCAAACTTTTCTGGTTGCGCTCGCGCTTGTGCTTAGTGTGAATGCGTATGGGCAGGGTGTAAATCTGGATTCGGGACTCGTCGCTCACTATCCGTTCAGTGGAAATGCGGACGACCAAAGCGGGAATGCGAATAACGGTTTGGTGTTCGGTGCTACTCTTGCGTCCGACAAAAGTGGTAATCCCAACGGAGCGTATCGTTTCAACGGAACAACCGACTATATTCAAGTGCCGAACAGTCAGACCCTGCAACCGCAAGCCGTGACTATGTGTGCTTTGGTGAAGCCCGAAGGATT
>JAYWGG010000231.1:0-17779 GCA_043778415.1 Saprospiraceae bacterium | reverse complement strand
GATTTCAGGCATTTTTGTACTCGCTTCCTTTATTTCCGTTGGGTTATATGCCCTACGCTTTCGAGCGAACTGGCTTGGTGTCTGTGATAGTCGTGATGTCGGTAACGGTAATTTTTTCATATTTTGCTTTTGTTTTTTACAAAAAAAGTGACAGAGAAAGCGCGCGAAAACTTATGTTTGCATCGTTTTTTTACTTACCGATCGTCCTTGTAACTTTGTTAATTGATAAAATATAAAAATGGATAATCAATTATCGTTCATCAACAACAGAAGCAAAATTGCTCCGCAAAAGTTTGCGTTGTACGTTTCTTTCGTGAGTTTGGTTATGCTTTTTGCAGCCTTGACGAGTGCCTATGTGGTGCGTCAGGCGGGCGGAAACTGGCTGGAATTTGCGCTGCCGAGTACTTTTTTTTACAGTACGGGCGTGCTGGTAGCAAGTAGCGTTACCGTACAGCTTTCTTATTATTATTTTAAAAATAACAATCCCTTTTTATATAGATTTTTGTTAAGTATTTCATTTATTTTAGGGTTAGTGTTTTTGGTGTTACAGTATCAAGGTTGGCTAGAGTTGGAGCGCATCGGGGTTATTTTGACAGGCAACCCTGCGGGTTCGTTTGTCTATGTGATTTCGGGGCTACATGCTGCACATATTTTGGGAGGCTTGGCGGCTATAGCCGTAGCAATGCTTCATGCCTTTTTACTTCCTTATAAAGTTAATAAAGTGCGATTGCTTCGTTTTGAATTAACAATTCAATATTGGCATTTCGTAGATATTTTGTGGATATATTTATTAATTTTCTTAATTTTGCAACGTTAATTTCAAGTAGAGCGTTTCTACTTGAATATTTTATAGTCTATACATAAGAAAAATGTCAACAACTGCAATGGAACCCGATGTTCATCAACAAGAAGAAAAAACTTGGGAAGGCGGCGTAGCACCTTTTAAAGCCAGTTATGGTAAGCTCATGATGTGGTATTTTTTACTTTCAGACGCATTTACTTTCGCTGGATTTCTAATAGCTTATGGAGCACTTCGGTTCAGCGTGCCGACTTGGCCCGTTCCCGATTTTGTGTTTTCTTCTTTGCCCGGCGGGATTCATCACGCGCCTCTGATTTTTGTGACCATTATGACTTTCGTACTCATTTTAAGTTCTGTGACGATGGTGCGTGCGGTTCAAGAAGGTCATCGCGGCAATAAGCAAGGCGTAGTGTTTTGGATGTTTCTTACTGTGTTGGGAGGTGCTGCTTTTTTGGGCTGCCAAGCGTGGGAGTGGACGACGCTAATCGGGGGCGAAAATATGAGCGTAAAAACTAATCCGTTTGGTACTCACATTGCCAATGGTACATATATTGACAACGAACACGGACATCAGTATAAAGACGGCGAAGCCAAAGAATCTTTCACAAAAGGCTCGTCCTATTTAGTCGAAAAAGCTGAAAACCACGAAACTGGTGTTTCGGAATGGGTTCAAAGGCGTTTTGTTACGGAGGGCGGCGTAGAAGGCAAACAGCAGTTCGGACCTAAAGCTTTTGGTGCTTTATTCTTTTTTATTACGGGCTTTCATGGTTTTCACGTTCTTTCAGGGGTAGCTTTTTTAGTCATTATTATGCTCAATGTAGCAAGTGGAATTTACGAAAAACGTGCGAACCACTATGAAATGGTCGAAAAAATTGGGCTTTATTGGCACTTTGTAGATTTAGTTTGGGTATTCGTGTTTTTGGTGTTTTATTTATTGTAAAGAAGTAGGTAATCTATTAGTAATCAATTAGTTAAAGAAAATAATAAACTTGCTATGTTAAGTTACGAAGAAGGGAAAAAGTTAGTTTTTAAGGGAATGTTGATTTTAGCGGTAGTCACGTTGGCAGAGGTTTTTGTAGCGTTGCTTGGCAAGGGTTACATTATACATGGCTTTCATCTGCCGAGAATCATCATGTACGCCCTGATGATTAGTATGAGTTTGTACAAAGCATATTTTATCGTCTATGAGTTTATGCACATGAAATACGAAGTGCGTGGTCTGGCGATGAGTGTTTTAATGCCAACCCTTTTGTTGGTGTGGGCGGTAGTGGCGTTTTTCCAAGAGGGTAACTCATGGGGCAATCGTCGAGAACTAATTAAAGAAAAAAATAATATCGGAATGGAGCAAAATATTATGCCCAAACCCGCAGCTGATCCAGCACACGGAGAAGTTCATGCAGGCGAGGGACAAGTAGTGCCAGTTCCTGCTGTCGAAAAGCATTAATTTTAAGTAATAGAGTATCAAAAAAAGCGAAGCACGAGCAAAAGTGTTTCGCTTTTTTTATCCTACTTTTGCAACATACACCGCTTTTTAATGTTTATAATAAAGAAATAAATGAATACAGAAGGAAAAAGAAACTCGAAATTCGGACTTTTTATCATTGCATTTGTACTGCTTTTTCTGCCTGTTGGCTCATGGTACTATCTGCGTGAGGGGTTTTCATACCGCAAAGATGTATTGAAAGAAATGAAGCCAATAGAAGCATTGCCTACAGTAAATTTTTTAGATTTGGGAGGCATACAGTATGTAGCGGACAGTTTTCAGAATAAAATTTCGATTTTTACTTTTTTGGATAGTAAAAAAAACGATGTAGCTACATTGAATCAAATATCAAAAGTCCACGAACAGTTCATGGAGCGAGAAGATGTAAGAGTATTTACGTTTTTTAGTGAAAGTGATAGCTCAATAGTTGCCGATTACACTAAAAAAAGACCAAAACGATGGATTTTTGCTTCAAAAAATGAGGCAAATAATATTTCGGCTTTGAGAAGTAGCTGTGGAAATGCGGAAGATAATCGATTTATTTTGTTGGACATGGTCAAAAAACGCTACAACAATTACGATATTACGAAAGCCGACGAATACAAAAAATTAGTTGCGCACATCGCAGTTTTATTGCCACTAAAAAAAGAGGCAAAACCAAAGTTAGAGCGCGAAGTAGAAAAATAAAAAATTCCTTAATAAAAGATTTGGAAAATAAGATGAACCAACCTAATGTTGTTTTAGAAAAGAAATTGAATGTGGTCGCGCTCATCGTGTCGGCTGTGGTACTGGCTTTGGTGGTGCTGATGCGAAGTGTAAAGGTTGATGTTGGGGTGGATTTTAGCTTTTTGCCGCCGTTCCATGCGATGCTCAACGCGCTGACCGCCGTTACGTTGTTGTTTGCACTTTATTTTATAAAAAATAAAAATGTCAAATCTCACCGCAAAGCGATTTACGTTGCTATGTCACTTTCAGTGCTGTTTTTGCTCTCGTATGTTGTTTATCACTTCACTACACCCGATACGAAATTTGGTGGAGTGGGTACTATTCGTACTGTTTATTTTGTGTTGTTGATTACACACATCACACTTGCAGCCCTTACGCTTCCGTTTATATTACTGACTTTCATCAGAGCTTATACCAATCAGTTTGAGCGGCACAAAAAAATGGCGCGTTGGTTGTTTCCTTTTTGGCTCTATGTGGCGTTGACTGGACCAATATGTTACTTGATGTTGATGCCGTATTACAAATAAATTCATAAAATTTACATCGTAAAAAATATAAAATGAAAAATAATATTCTGAAATTAGTTTTTTTTGCAGTACTTTTTTTATTTGCTTTTGATTTGTTTGCTCAATGTCCGATGTGCCGAATGACGGCTGAATCCAACTTAAAAGCAGGTGGCTCGGCAGGAAAAGGGTTGAATGCGGGAATTTTGTATATGCTTCTTACGCCTTATATTGCTGTGGCAGTGGTGGCTTTCATCTGGTGGCGCAACCGAAAAACAGACACGGTAGTTGCCAGCAATTCGGAGCTTAATTTTTCGGATAATTAATTCTTAAATTGCTGTAAGTCAATGGTTTGTGTGCAAAAGTTGTAATCAACTTCCGTGTTGGAAGCCACTATGACGAGGCGGTTTTCGAGATAATTTTGGGTCAAAGACTGATACCATTCTATGCCTTGGCGGTCGAGATTGGTGGTTGGTTCGTCCAAAATGAGAAGTTTGGAGTCCGAGCAGCAAGCCAAAGCGAGTTTCAAACGCTGCTTCATACCCGACGAAAAAAATCGCACTTCCTTGTTTGCGGATTTTTGAAAGCCCAAAAGCTCGATCAGATTTTCGCAGTTGAGCGCATTTTGTAGCTTTTGGAAGCGCAAATGGAAGTTAATAGTTTCTTTCAAAGTCAGCTCCTCGACGAGCTCGACGTAGGGTGCGGCAAAACTCAAATGTTGGTAAACGGTGTCTGATTCTATGATATTTTTGAGTTGAGAAAACTCAATTTTCCCCTCCGATGGGCTCAAATGCGCACACAAAATGCGGAGCAATGTGGATTTTCCAGAGCCATTTGGTCCAAGAATAGCGTATTTTTGCCCTTGCACCAACGTCAAGTCAATGTTTCTAAAAATCCATTCGTAGCGGTATCTTTTGCCGACACTTCTTAATAATATTTGCAAATTTTTTGAATCCATACTCCTTTCGACGTAGAGTTTTATTTGATTTGTTTAAACCCCTTCATAATTCCTCGGTCTGCATTGCGGACAAACTCCAAGATAAGGTCGCGCTCGGGAGTTGCGTCCATAGTGGTTTCGATGACATGAATCGCCTGCGAGGTGTTGAAGCCTTTGACAAATAAAATTCTGTAAATATCTTGAATATTGTTTATTTGTTCCGAAGTGAAGCCACGTCTTCGCAATCCAACAGAATTTACTCCTGCGTAGGAAATTGGTTCGCGGGCTGCTTTGACGTAAGGTGGAATGTCTTTTCTAACCAAAGAACCGCCGCCGACCATGACGTGTTCGCCGATTTTGACGAACTGGTGCACGGCAGAAAGTCCGCCGAGAATAGCATTTTTACCGATTTCGATGTGTCCTGCAAGGTTCACATTATTGGCAAGAATACTAAAATCTCCAATAAAACAGTCGTGCGCCACATGGACGTAAGCCATCAGCAGACAGTTGTTTCCGATGTAAGTCGTGTGGCTGGCTTTGGTGCCGCGATTGAGGGTGCAATATTCTCGAATGGTCACATTGTTTCCGATTTCTAAAATAGACCGCTCGCCCTCGAATTTGAGGTCTTGCGGGATAGCACCGATGATAGCACCCGGAAAAATCCTACAATTTTTACCGATTCGCACGCCGTCCATAATGGAAACGTTGGGTCCAATCCAGGTGCCGTCGCCAATGACTACGTCTTCTGCAATGGTGGTAAAAGCCTCGATGGTCACATTTTGACCAATGTTTGCGTTGGGGTGGATTACCCGCAGATTGTTATGATTCATCTGTATTTCTTCTCACTATTTGAGCCGTGAGTTCAGCTTCTGATACGATTTTGTTTCCTACAAACGCTGTCCCCATCATCTGCACGATGCCGCGACGGATAGGCGAAAGTAATTCTAACTTGAATATGATAGTGTCGCCAGGGACGACTTTTTGTTTAAACTTTGCGTTGTCAATCTTCAAAAAATAGGTATCCCAGTTGTGTGGGTCTGGGACGGTAGAGAGTGCCAAAATGCCGCCCGTCTGCGCCATTGCTTCGAGCTGAAGTACGCCCGGCATGACTGGATTGTTTGGGAAATGTCCTTGAAAAAAGTGCTCGTTGTAAGTAACATTTTTTACGCCTACAACATGGTTGGCGGATAGCTCGATTATCTTGTCTATCATCAAAAAAGGGTAGCGATGTGGCAGCCTTTTTATTATCTCCATCGTGTCAAAAAAGGGTTCTGCGTTGGGGTCGTACTTTGGTTTTCCGCTTACTTTCCGATGTTCGAGCATATATTTTTTGAGAATTTTTGCAAATTCTACATTGGCAGTATGTCCGGGTTTAGTGGCGACTATTTTTCCTTTTATGGGCTTTCCCACCAGCGTCAGGTCGCCGATAATGTCGAGTAATTTGTGTCGAGCGGGTTCATTTTTGTAATGCAGTTTGAGGGTATTTAGGATTCCTTCGGACTCTACTTTGACGCTGGGTTTGCCCAATTTTTTTGCCAAAACATCAAGTTCTTCCACACTCATGACTCTATCGGCTATCACAATCGCGTTGTCCAAGTCGCCTCCTTTGATAAGGTTTTGTGCCAGTAATTTTTCTAATTCGTGTAAAAAAACAAAAGTCCTACACGGCGCAATCTCTGTCACATAGTCACCCATGTTGTTCAAAGACGCATATTGCTGTCCCAAGACGGGAGAGTTAAAGTCAATCATAGTCGTCACCTCGAAATGTTCGGAGGGGAAAGCCAGAAGCTCCGCGCCCGTCACCTCATCGCGGTAAGCGAGCGGTTGTGTTATCTCAAAATAATCTCTCGTTGCGTCTTGTTCTTGTATTTTGGCTGCTTGAAGTACTCGAATAAATTCTATTGCGCTGCCGTCCATAATTGGAACTTCGGGTCCGTCAATTTCTATCAAAACATTATCAATTTCCAAGCCAGTGAGGGCGGAAAGGACGTGTTCGACGGTACTTACTTGCGCTTCGCCACTGCGAATGGTTGTTCCGCGATTGGTCGAAACTACTTTTGATACATCTGCTGCGATAATTTGCTCGCCACTCAAATCAACACGCTGAAACCTGATGCCGTGATGGGCGGGAGCTGGTCGGAAAGTCATCGTGACTGTTTTTCCAGTGTGAAGCCCGATGCCACTAACAGTGGTAGGTGCAGCAATAGTGTGTTGTTTGCTCATGCGCGAACTTTTGCGGGTAAATTTTGGCACAAAGGTACGTTTTCTATCGCAGAATTTATCACATTCTTGTAAAAATCCTAAATGAGCCTGCCGACAAAAGATATCAATCTTTGTTTTTGCTTGACAGTCAATGTTTTATGAAACAAAATTTTGAGAGTAAGTCGTTTAGGAACGCGTCTAAAATAAACTACTTATTTTTTTCTGCTTAATTATAACCAATCACTGCCTTATTTTTTCGTTACAACGCCCAGCGTTGCGCCTCAAAAATGCCTTGTTATTAATTGAATTTATTGAAAAAAATTGAGTACTTTATTTTTTCTTCATCCCTTCATTCCCACGATTCGCTCATTATCAGACTACTCCGTTACACTTGGTGTTTCTTTTGAGTAAAAGGTTGCATTAGACGGTTTTAATTTCGTCTATTTTTTTTTCTAAACTGCGAATTTTTTTAATTAAGTCGGGTAATTGTTTGAAAATAGCGTAGGATTTGAGATAGTTGGAGTAGGGGAGAGCGGGCGAGCCGTAAAGGGCGGTGTTGGGGGTTTCGACGGCGGCGGCTACGCCGCTTTGGGCTTGGACTTTCGTACCATCGGCTATTTTTATATGACCTACGAAGCCAGACTGTCCGCCTATCATACATTTTTCGCCGATTTTTGTGCTGCCCGCTATTCCCGCTTGTGCAGCGATGACGGTGTGGCTGCCGATTTCGACGTTGTGGGCTATCATCACCAAATTGTCAATTTTTGCGCCAGCTCTGATGATGGTCGAACCCATCGTGGCGCGGTCAATGGTGGTGTTTGCGCCAATTTCCACGTTGTTTTCTATCAAAACATTACCGATTTGTGACACTTTTTTGTAGCTGCCGTCTGCTTGTGGTGCGAAACCAAAGCCGTCCGCCCCTACCACTACGTTGGCATGGAGAATGCAATGGTCGCCAATAGAGCAGCCGTGATAAATGCGCACGCCGGGGTGCAGGGTAACGTGGTTGCCGATGCGGACGTTTTCGCCGATAAAGACTTGTGGGAAGATGTTACAATTATCTCCGATTGTGACATTTTTTTGTACTACACTGAACGCACCGATTCCAGTCTGATCGCCGATTTTTGCAGAAGTGTGGATAGCAGCTTTTTCGTCAATTTTACTTGATTGAGTATTTTGATGTGCGCCAAATTTTTCGAGTAAAATAGTTACTGCCGCATACACATCGTCCAAACGGATAAGCGTGGGAATGACTTTTTGGGTAGGCGAAAAATCGCGTGCGACCAACAAAATAGAGGCTTGCGTGGTATAAGCGTAGGCTTCGTATTTGGGATTGGCGAGGAAAGTGAGCGTCCCAGCGGTCGCTTCTTCTATCTTGGCGGGTCTGTCGACTACCACGTCGGGGTTTCCCTCGAGTGAGCCGCCAAGCATTTGACAGAGTTGTTTTGCGCTTATTTCCATAGGGCAAAGATAAAAAAACGCTGGACTGCGAGTACAAAATTTCGGATAATTTTTGTCAGTCGATAATATTTTCAATCACACGGTCCAATATTTTAGAGAGCTGTCGAGCTTGGTCGGGAGTGATTTCTTCAAAAATTGTATCAAACGTGACGTGCATTTTTGTATCTAATCGCTCCAAAAGCTCCAACCCTGTTGGACTGATAATGACTTGCACGGAGCGTTTGTCGGTAGCTTTTGTTTTGCGTTCTACCAGTTCTAACTTTTGCATTCTATCCAAAATCCGCGAAACATCACTGTTATCGTCAATCATTCGAGATTTTATATCATTGATAGTCAATGAGTTGTGCTTTGCGCCACGCAATATTCTCAAAATATTAAATTGGTGGGGAGTAACTCCGTATGGTGCAAAGAAATTATTTTGCCAAGTATTTACCTTGTTTGCAGCGTATTTGAGTGTCACGAGTGCCTTATGGTAGTCGCTTTCAAAAGGTTTGGTCTGCTTTATGGCAGCTGAAAGAGTGGATTTCATAAAAGTAAAAAGCCTAAAAAGTGGAGAAGATTCGGAATACATTGCAAAATTATGGGCTTTTTGTGACAAATGCAAAAAACGTCACGAAAATATTGCTTTTATTTTTATTTTAAATTGATTTGCATAAATTTAGTTCTAAAGTATTCAATGGGTCAATATTTTACAAACAAAAATTGCCGAAGCTAAAATATTCCGATTATTGAACTTTCTAAAGTTATAGACCCAACTCTGCGCGTACCGCTTGCACCACTTCGAGCGTTGAAGTAGCGAGATTAGCAATTTTTTCGTCGTCCCAATTTGGGAACTGCGCCAAAATATTGCCAACTACCTCGCGTTCTTTTTGGCTTATGCCTTTCTCGATACCTTTCTCAATACCTTTCTCGATACCCTTCTCAATACCTTTCTCAATACCTTTCTTGATACCTTTTTCAATGCCTTTTTTCTCGGCTTCTTGCATCAAATATTCGTAAGAACTCATATTGTTACCAGTTTTTTTTACAGTTTGAATAATTTTTTGCACATCGGAAGGGCTAAATTCGTTGTTTTTTAGGACATAAACAAGTTGTGCGATAAAAAAAGTTTCTAACTCTTCCTTTTTTTCAGAATCGCCGACGCTTACGAACATCAATTTACTATTTTGAAGTACATACTCTCCGTCGCCGCCGAAGCGCAAAGTCCGCAAAGAATGTAGCAAAAGCCCGGCTTTCAGCATTTGCCATGCCTCTTTAGAGAAGCCCGTGAGGTCGGTGAGTTGGTAGTCGAAAGTGGGAATGTAAGGCAACAAAAATTCGTCCATTTCTTTGAAATATGCTGCGAATGGTTTGTATCGCCAATGTCGCTTTGGGTCGACGTTGTGATAAACGACAATCGGTACGACGGGCGTAAGCGGCAATTTATTTCGGTCACAATCGTCCCAAATTTCCAACATATATCGGAGCAGTTGGAGATGCGGAAACTTCGGCACATAACTTTTATGCTCGAATAAAAAAGCTATTTTGATGGGCTTGCGCGCCGCGCCATAACTACATTCCCAAACTACATCGGCGAAATATTCTTCGAGTTGGTCAGAAATATACGAATTATTAGAAATCGCAAGTGATTGAAAATCAATGTTTTGTACCAATCCTCGCGCCAGAAACTGCCGAATATACTCTTCCACTACATCTTGTCGAGAGAAGGCGACTTTAAAAAATTCATCGTGCGGATTGGTGCTTGGCGACTTCATTGGTTTTCATTTTTTGTGTCCCAAAGATAAATATACAAATATTGATTGAAATAATAATTCTATAATTTTAATTTTAAAAAAAATACATTAGGAATGAAGAGAAAATAAGGTACTAAATATTGTGACGCAGAATTTTGGGTCAAAACAAGGCAGATTTGAGGCGCGATGCCGTGCATCGTAACGAAAATCTAACGCAGTTTTGGCTCAAAAGACAAGTCAGAGTACAGTAACTTATTTTGGACGCGTTCCTAAATCGCAATTTTTTTTTAATCATCATCATTCAATCAGAAAATTTAAAAATTTAAAAATTTAATACAATGGCAGATTTGAAAGCATTCGCAGAACAATTGGTGAACCTAACCGTTAAAGAAGTTAACGAGTTGGCAACCATTTTGAAAGACGAATACGGTATCGAGCCGGCTGCAGCAGCAGTGGCAATGGCAGCACCCTCCGCAGGCGGTGGCGCAGCAGCACCAGTAGAAAAAACAGAGTTCGACGTAGTGTTGGCAAGCTCTGGCGCAAACAAACTTCAGGTAGTAAAAGAAGTCAAGAACGTTCTTGGCTTGGGCTTGAAAGAAGCTAAAGACTTGGTAGATGCAGCACCTTCAGTAGTGAAAACAGGTATTTCCAAAGAAGAGGCAGAAACTATCAAGAAAGTACTTGAAGAAGCTGGCGCAACGGTAGAAGTGAAATAAGATTGAACTTTTTAACTCTTTTAAACGTTTTTAAGCAATGAAAAAAGTAAGAAAGAGCTACCACCAGATAGACGATATGGCTTAATCGGTTCAGTGTCCCCGCACACTGCCGATTAAGCCTATTGTCGTCTAAGCGTTTAGGAAATTTTTGCTCGCAAAAACACGCCTACTCGCTTGTTTATTCTCTGAAATAAACAAGTTTTAGAAAAAAATATTTTGTCAAAAAAAGGTATTTCCATCACGCCGACGCAAATGGCTGCGCGGAAAAATAAAACCACCTATTACAAATGGCATCAAACGGATTGATTCAACACGCCGAGTCCAAGAGGCACAACTTCGGTAAGATCAAACTTTCCTCGCAAAATCCTGATTTACTTGAAATCCAACTCAAATCGTTTCAGGAGTATTTTCAGTTAGAAACTACTCCCGACAACCGAACCAATGAGGGACTATTCAAGGTTTTTCAAGAAAATTTTCCCATCACAGATGCGCGGAATATTTTTATCCTTGAGTTTTTAGACTACTTTATTGACCCCCCACGTTACAGCATTGAAGAGTGTATGCACAGAGGGCTGACGTACAGTGTCCCGCTCAAAGCAAAACTTCGCCTCTCTTGCAACGACGTAGAACACGTTGATTTCGAAACGATTGTACAAGATGTTTTCCTCGGAAATATCCCGTACATGACTCCGAAGGGTACTTTCGTCATCAATGGCGCAGAGCGCGTCATTGTGTCCCAACTGCACCGCTCGCCGGGTGTTTTCTTTGGGCAAAGCTATCACCCCAACGGTACAAAAATTTATTCCGCCCGCGTCATTCCTTTCAAAGGAGCGTGGATGGAGTTCGCTACCGACATCAACAACGTCATGTATTCTTACATTGACCGCAAGAAAAAGTTTCCCGTCACGACACTGCTCCGCGCTATCGGCTACGACTCCGATAAAGAAATATTGAATATTTTTGGCTTGGCAGACGAAGTGAACGCTACCAAAGACGAACTTCAAAAATCTATCGGTCGGAAGTTGGCGGCTCGCGTATTGAGAAGCTGGACGGAGGATTTTGTCGATGAAGACACAGGCGAAGTCGTCACCATCGAAAGAAATGAAATCATCTTGGAGCGTGACATCGTTTTAGATGAAAATAATATAGATTTTATTTTGGACGCAGGAGTCACTACGATAGTCCTCCAAAAAGAAGATATTGAGGAAGATTATTCCATTATCTACAACACGCTACAAAAAGACCCTTCGAGTTCCGAACTCGAAGCGGTGCAATATATCTACCGTCAGTTGCGCGGTACTGATCCACCCGATGACGAAACCGCACGCGGAATAATTGATAAATTATTTTTCTCCGACAAGCGTTACAACCTTGGCGAAGTCGGGCGGTATAAAATTAATAGAAAACTCGAGCAGACCATTTCCAGCGAAACATTGGTGCTTACCAAAGAAGACATCATTGCGATAGTCGTTTATTTGGTAAAACTAATGAACCAGAAAGCTGAAATTGACGACATTGACCACTTGAGCAATCGCCGTGTGAGAAGTGTTGGCGAGCAGCTTTATGCACAGTTTGGTGTTGGTTTGGCGCGTATGGCGCGTACTATTCGCGAGCGAATGAACGTCCGCGACAACGAAGTGTTTACGCCGATAGACTTGATAAATGCACGGACTTTATCCTCCGTCATCAACTCGTTTTTCGGAACGAGCCAGTTGTCACAGTTTTTGGACCAGACCAATCCGCTTTCTGAAATCACGCACAAACGCCGTATTTCGGCACTCGGACCCGGTGGTTTGAGCCGTGAGCGCGCGGGTTTTGAGGTGCGTGACGTGCATTATTCTCACTACGGTCGCCTTTGCACCATCGAAACTCCCGAAGGTCCAAACATCGGTCTGATTTCGACGCTTTGCGTACACGCAAAAATCAACAAAATGGGTTTCTTGGAAACTCCATACCGCCGAGTGATAGACGGAATAGTAGATTTGAAAGGCGAGGCTTTGTATCTTTCTGCCGAAGCAGAGGATTTTCAGCGAGTTGCGCAAGCCAATTCGATTATTGATGACAATGGTGTTTTTCAGTCCGACCGTATCAAGTCGCGTGAACACGGAGAATTTCCGGTTCTTACGCCCGATGAGTTGGAATATATGGACGTTGCACCAAACCAAATCGTAGGTGTTTCCGCTTCGTTGATTCCATTTTTGGAAAATGACGATGCCAACCGTGCTTTGATGGGTTCTAATATGCAGCGTCAGGCGGTGCCGCTTATCAAGCCAAGCTCTCCGATTGTCGGCACTGGTTTGGAGGGAAAAGTAGCACGCGACAGCCGAATGTTGATCAACGCTGAAGGCGACGGCGTAGTCGAATATGTAGATGCCAACGAAATTGTCATTCGATACGACCGCACCGAAGAGGAGCAGTTGGTTTCATTTGAAGACAACAGAAAGACGTATAAATTAACCAAATTCATGCGTACCAATCAGGGAACTTGTATCAATCTGAAGCCGATTGTCCGCAAAGGGCAGCGTGTGGATAGGGACTCAATTCTTTGCGACGGATACGCCACCGACAACGGTGAGTTGGCACTCGGACAAAACTTGAAAGTAGCGTTCATGCCTTGGAAAGGTTATAACTTTGAAGATGCTATCGTGCTTTCGGAGCGTGTAGTGCAGGAAGATATTTTCACTTCGCTCCACATCGAACACTTCGAGATGGACGTGCGCGATACCAAACTGGGAGAAGAAGAACTCACCAACGACATACCGAATGTAGGTGAAGAAACGACCAAAGATTTGGATGAAAACGGTATTATTCGCGTAGGCGCGTGGGTCAGAGAAGGCGATATTTTGATAGGAAAAATCACTCCGAAAGGGGAGAGCGACCCTACGCCAGAAGAAAAACTCCTACGAGCTATCTTCGGCGACAAAGCGGGCGATGTCAAAGATGCGTCCATGAAAGCACCGCCATCTACTTACGGCGTGATTATTGACAAGCAGCTTTTTGCTCGCGCAAAAAAAGACAAGAACCAGAAAGCAAAGGAAAAAGACCTTTTGGATAAATTGGACGACCAACACGCCATCGCCCTCAACGAGTTGAAAACTATTTTGGTGGACAAAATGGTGGTATTGGTAAAAGACAAAATCACCAAAGGCGTGAAAAGTATTTACAATGAGGTTTTAGTTCCGAAGGGAACGAAATTCACTTTGCAGTTGCTCCGCGATTTGGATTACAGCTCCATAGACTACAGCAGTTGGACAGACGATGCAACTGCCAATGAGCAAGTTGCGCTTTTGTTGCACAATTACAGTATCAAGGTCAATGAAGAAGTCGGACGCTACAAGCGCGAGAAATTCAACATCAGCATCGGAGATGAGTTGCCAGCAGGAGTTTTGAAACTCGCCAAAGTCTATATGGCGAAAAAGCGCAAGCTCAAAGTGGGCGATAAGCTCGCGGGTCGTCACGGAAACAAAGGAATCGTTTCGCGCATCGTCCGCATGGAAGATATGCCGTTCCTCGAAGATGGAACGCCCGTTGATATTGTTTTGAACCCGCTCGGCGTACCTTCGCGTATGAATTTGGGTCAGATTTTTGAAACCGTCCTTGGTTGGGCGGGACAAAAAATGGGAGTTAAGTTCGCTACGCCGATTTTTGACGGTGCAAAAGCCGAAGAAATCGAGGCTTGGATACAAAAAGCAGGGCTTCCTTCATTGGGTCAGACTTACTTGCAAGATGGCGAAACGGGCGACCGTTTTCACCAACAAGCTACCGTAGGTGTGATTTATATGTTGAAACTTTCGCACATGGTAGATGACAAGATGCACGCGCGCTCTATCGGACCGTACTCGCTCATCACGCAGCAGCCGCTCGGTGGTAAAGCGCAGTTCGGAGGACAGCGTTTTGGAGAAATGGAAGTTTGGGCGTTGGAGGCATTCGGCGCGTCAAATATTCTACAAGAACTTTTGACCATCAAATCCGATGACATTATCGGACGTGCAAAAGCCTACGAAGCGATTGTGAAAGGCGATAACTTGCCCGAACCCAATATTCCAGAATCTTTCAATGTATTGATTCACGAATTGCGTGGATTGGCGTTGGATATAAAATTTGAATAAAATGCAGTTTTTCCCTACGTTTTTGGACGAATAATTCAAAGATGTAGGGAAAAATCGCAAATGCAGTCAATGAAGCGGGTATGAAAAGGAAGACTGTGAGTTCATAAAACTTTTAAGTCCTCCGATAAAATTTTCAAATTTTTAAAAAAAGAATTGGTAAATATATGTCATTCAAAAAAAAGACTCCTACTCAAAATCAGTCCTTTGAAGGGATTACGATAAGTTTGGCATCGCCAGACGAAATCCTCGAGCGGTCATTCGGGGAGGTACTGAAACCGGAAACCATCAACTACCGCAGCTACAAGCCTGAACGCGACGGCTTGTTTTGTGAGCGTATTTTTGGACCCGTCAAGGACTACGAATGTTATTGCGGAAAATACAAACGGATTCGCTACAAAGGCATCGTTTGCGATAGATGTGGCGTGGAAGTAACCGAAAAAAAGGTTCGCCGCGAGCGCATGGGACACATTAAGTTGGTCGTCCCAGTCGTACACATTTGGTTTTTCAAGTCTTTGCCCAATAAGATTGGGTATATGCTCGGATTATCCTCCAAAAAATTGGAAGCCATAATCTACTACGAGCGTTATGTCATCGTCCAGCCCGGAATCAAGGCAAACGACGGCATGAACACTTACGATTTGCTGACGGAGGAGGAGTATTTGGATATTTTGGAGGCGTTGCCAAAGGAAAACCAACTGCTCGACGACACACACCCAGACAAATTTGTAGCCAAAATGGGCGCAGAAGCCGTCCGCGATATGTTGATGCGGTTGAAATTGGACGAACTTTCTTACGAACTTCGCCACCAAGCCGCCAACGAAACATCGCAACAACGCAAGCAAGAAGCCCTCAAACGCCTGCGCGTAGTAGAGTCTTTTAAGGACGGACAGTTGCGTATGGAAAATCGTCCCGAATGGACGGTTATCCAGTATTTGCCAGTCGTTCCGCCCGAATTGCGCCCGTTGGTGCCGTTGGACGGAGGACGTTTTGCAAGTTCCGATTTGAATGACTTGTACCGCCGCGTAATTATTCGCAATAACCGTTTGAAGCGTTTGTTGGAAATAAAAGCGCCAGAAGTAATTTTGAGAAACGAAAAACGAATGTTGCAAGAAGCAGTAGATTCGTTGTTCGACAACTCGCGAAAGTCCAACGCTGTAAAGGCGGAAGGCGGTCGCGCACTCAAGTCTTTGAGTGATATTTTGAAAGGAAAACAAGGACGTTTTCGCCAGAACCTACTCGGAAAACGGGTAGATTATTCAGGTCGCTCGGTCATCGTGGTAGGTCCGACGCTCAAGCTGCACGAGTGCGGTATTCCGAAAGGAATGGCATCGGAACTGTTCAAGCCGTTCATTATCAGGAAGTTAATTGAGCGCGGAATCGTAAAAACAGTCAAGTCTGCCAAAAAATTAGTAGATAGAAAAGACCAAGTAATTTGGGAGATCCTCGAGAATATTTTGAAAGGACACCCAGTTTTGCTCAACCGTGCGCCGACGTTGCACAGACTCTCGATTCAGGCTTTCCAGCCCAAATTGGTGGAGGGAAAAGCAATCCAGTTGCACCCGCTCGTTTGCGGTGCGTTCAACGCCGATTTTGATGGTGACCAAATGGCGGTTCACGTTCCGTTGAGTCAGGCATCTATTTTGGAGGCGCAAGTTTTGATGCTTGCTTCTCACAATATGCTCAATCCGCAGGATGGCTCGCCAGTGACTTTGCCTTCACAAGACATGGTTTTGGGGCTTTATTACCTCACCAAAGAGAGAAAAACCGCAGGCGATGTGATAGTAAAAGGCGAGGGCAGACGTTTTTATTCGTCCGAAGAAGTGCAAATTGCGTTCAATGAAGGACAACTTGACCTTCACGCTACCATCAAGGTACGACTTCCGAACGTGGAAGACGAACACGGAAATATTAAGTCAAAATTGGAGGATACCACTACTGGACGCGTGCTTTTCAACCAAGCCGTTCCGAAGGGATTGCCTTACATCAATAAATTATTGACCAAAAAAACACTAAAAACAGTAATTAGTGACATTCTTCGCCGCTCCGATTTTTCGGTGACAGCAGAGTTTTTGGACAATATCAAAGAATTGGGCTTCAACTGGTCGTTCAAAGGAGGTTTGTCCTTCAACTTGGGCGATTTAATTTCGTCGTCCATTCGTCTTTCGACGCTACAAAATGCACAAGCCGAAGTAGACGAAATCTGGGAAAGCTACAATATGGGTTTGATAACCAACAACGAGCGTTACAACCAAATTATTGATAAATGGACTTTTGCGGATAACCGTGTGACGGATAGTTTGATGAAAGAATTGGCGAGTCACAAACAAGGATTCAACTCCGTGTTTATGATGTTGGATTCGGGCGCGCGTGGTTCAAAACAACAAATCAAACAGTTGTGTGGACTTCGTGGACTGATGGCGAAGCCAAGAAAGTCAGGCGACACGGGCGGCGCGATTATCGAAAATCCAATCCTTTCTAACTTTTTGGAGGGCTTGTCGGTTTTGGAATATTTTATCTCCACGCACGGTGCGCGCAAGGGTCTTGCAGATACAGCTCTCAAAACCGCCGATGCGGGTTATTTGACTCGTCGTTTGGTAGATGTTGCTCAAGACGTAGTCATTATGGAGCAAGATTGCAACACGTTGAGAGGCATCGAAACCTTCGCTTTGAAGGATAACGATAAAGTTATTGAGGCGTTGGCAAACAGAATACAGGGGCGTTTTACGCTGCACGATATAATGCACCCAGATACCGACGAGGTGATTTTGAAATCAGGCGATTACATCAACGAACGGAGTGCCAAGAAGATAGAAGACGCTGAAATAGAGTCGGTTACGATTCGTTCTGTATTGACCTGTGAAACCAAACGCGGTGTTTGTACCAAGTGCTACGGCAAAAATTTAGCGTCTGGACGAGTAACAGAACGCGGCGACGCAGTCGGAATTATTGCTGCGCAATCCATCGGCGAGCCGGGAACGCAGCTCACGCTCCGTACTTTCCACGTAGGAGGCGTTGCTTCGGTGACGAAGTCAGAATCCGAAATCACGGCAAAATTCAATGGTAAAATTGAGTTCGACGGCGTGCGTGTTACTATCAACAAAGACGAACTC
>JAYWGG010000230.1:0-1787 GCA_043778415.1 Saprospiraceae bacterium | reverse complement strand
AAGCACCTGTAGCAACAGTAACTCCCGCACTATTTCTGATAAAATATGTAGTTTCATCTGAATAAGAATCAGAATTACCCGTGATAACAAATCTCGATTGTTTAGGAGCAACTACTCCTTTGAGCGGAACTGTATTGGCTACTGCGCAATTCGCACCATAGCCGAATCTGCAAACCGACTGCGGCAAAGTAACTAAATCAATCGTTTGTACCGCCCAAGTACCAACTATAGTTCTCGAACAACCATTCGCATCGCGAATAGTCACGCTCCAGTTGTTGGTTACGTTAGAAAGTGTAAAAGTAGCATCGCCAGTAGCGGGGTTCAAACCTATCAGATTGGCAGATACTGAACCCGAAGCGTTGTTGAGAATCGTATAACGATTATCACCCAAAGGATTATTGCTCGGATTAGCGGCAACATAAGTCGGATATCCACCTCTTACGGTGATTGTAACTGTCGCCGTCTGGTCACCGTTGCAAGCAACAGTATATTGTGGCGTTATTGGTGACATACGAGCGAAGCATTTTGTTTCGCTTTTCTTATCCGTGTAATCAAAACAGCCGTTCACGGAATAAAGTCCAGTCGCTTCATTGAATAAATAAATCAAACCCACTTTATAATTAACATTTGGAGTTGGCTGCCAAGGAAGAAGGGGAGCTGGTCCAGAATATGTTACATTTTGTATGAAGTCTGGATTCGCGTCATTCGCAGGACCGCTACCAATTACTGAAAGCAAGTTAGGATCTGAAAATGGATTTGTCAAGCCCGCAGTTGGTCCGTTGTTATTATATATTGCGTAATAGACACCAGGAGTACCTGCTCCACCCGGAGTTTGGGTATTCATAGTAAAGTCTAAATTTGACCTGATGTCGAATGTCTTTGGTCCTGATTCGTCTGAAATATTGCAAAGCAACATGGACAAAGGAAGGTTGGTCGTGAAAGTACCCGTATAGGCATCACAAACCCGTTCGTTGACCTGTGGGCAAAATTCTTTCAACCTGTCATCAGCATCGCAAGGCTGACCCACAAAATTGAGCGTCGTACACAAGCGATAGCTTTGCCCAATCACTAAACCTGTTACCGAACCTGCTATTGAACCCGTAGGTTGAGTCACTACTATCCCCGCAGGCATAGTGCAAGTTTGGCTAAAAATCATAATGGATTGAGCAGGAGTACAAGTTGGCGAAGTAGCCGCACCTCCCGTAACTCCTACCAAACTTGGGAAGCTTGCGCTGGTAGCGTTAGCTGTCCATTGCGTGCAGTTGGTAAATACCTGACCTGCCGAAGGGGCACCGTTTGTACCATAATCCACACAGTTAGTGCCCGTGCCGTCACCTCCCGGAAAATATTCCGAAGTAGAACCCGGATTAGGACACGGCGTATTGGTATTACTTTCCAAACAGTAAGTGTTACCACAATCGCGAACACTTACGTCGGCACAAGTAGTGGCACACGGCGGTGTTGGTGGAAGACAATTAATGACATTGACCGTATAGGTCTGCGTAGCTGCCGAAATACAGCCCACACCGTAGCTTGCGCTGACAGTGTAAGTAACTGTACCCGGAGTGGTAAGCGAAGCCAAAGTCAGAACATCTAAAATACCTCCACTCGTGCCGGGAGCGGCTTGAGTAGTATTTCCTGTGACCGCCCCTGCTGGAGCTACAGATGATGTCCAACTAAAAGTTGCACCCGGAACTACTGGATTGGTAGCCAAAGGAATATTGGCTGGACTACCACTACAACGCGAAATCGGTATTGGAGCAGCTTGCGCAGCTACCACTGGACGC
>JAYWGG010000229.1:0-17829 GCA_043778415.1 Saprospiraceae bacterium | reverse complement strand
GTTTGTTTGTTAGAGATATAAATCTACATTCGTTCCATGTACCAATTTAACTGTTTTTCCATCTTTTGAAATTTAAAAATATTATCAATAATTTGTTGCAAACGGACAAACGCCGTTTCGCTTTTTACCACATAATCGGTCGCTTTGTGGTGCATACAATCAATGGCAACTTCAATTTTATCCTGCGATGAAAGCATAATCACGGGAATATCCGCCTTAAATATTTTAATCTTATCCAAGGTTTCCAATCCGTTCATGGCGTTGGGCGTGATACCGTCCAAATGGTAATCCAGAATGATAATATCGGGCTTGTAGATAAGATTTTTTAGACACAACTCTCCCGACGGGAAAGTCAGCACCTTGAAATCTGCGGCATGGTTAAATTCAATTTCTAAAGACTTCAGAAATAAAGGGTCGTCATCAACCAGAAATAGGATTATTTTATCTTGTGTTTTCATTGTTGTATTTTATTCAGAAGTTTTAATTCTAATTCTAATTCCTTACATACTTGCAGGCAAGTTGTTTCGAGTTGGTTCACCATCGTTGAAATATCCTCTGTAAATTGTTGAGCATCTGCAAATTCTTGGATTTTCTTGGCAAGGAGTTCATAATCGCTGTGAATACCCATGATGGAGAAGGACGGAATCATTTTGTGAATGGTCGCCGAAAGCATTTTCCAATCTTTTTCTTCAAAACTTTTTTTAATCATTTTTAGCAGCGACGGAGTTTGCTCCAAATACAATGAAATCATTTCTATCATCAATTTTGGATTAGATTTTGTTCTCTTTTCCAAAAATGCTAAATCAACGTATTTTATCTTTTCAGATAAGTCGCGCTCAATCGTTTTAAGATTAGTTTCAGTTTTTGATTTATTTACTAAATTAAGGATTTTATTATACAAAATTCTTTCATCAACGGGTTTTGAGATGTAGTCGTCCATGCCGATAGCCCTACATTTTTCTAAGTCCATCGTGGTTACGTCTGCCGTGAGGGCGATGATGGGAATAGTTGATTTCATCACATTTCGGATATAGGTGGTAGCTTCAAATCCATTCATTTCGGGCATTTGCAAATCCATCAAAATAAGGTCGTAAGCAGTGGTTGCTAATTTTTCAACTGCCAATTTGCCGTTTGAAACAATCGTGCTTTCAAAGCCAAAATCCTCCAAAAGTGTTTTCATCAGTAATTGATTCAGTTTGACATCTTCTGCCACCAAAACCTTGATGTGTTGAACTTCTCGGTCGAAATCAAAATTTTCCTGTAATAGTTCGGGCTGCAAGTCACTTTTTTTGAAAGGCAAAACAAAACTAACCCATGTGCCAAAATCAAGTTCGCTTCTGATGCTGATGCTGCCTCCTTGCGTTTCTACGAGCTGTTTTACGATTGCCAAACCCAAACCTGTGCCACCATAAAGCCTCGAACTTCCGTTGTAAGCCTGTTGGAAGTTTTCAAATATTTTTCCTATTTTTTCTTCCTCGATACCGATGCCTGTGTCCCCGATGGTGAATGCGATGGAAACGGACTGGTCGTTTTCTTTCATCAGTTTTGAGGAAACGGTAATACTTCCTTTTGAGGTAAATTTTATGGAATTACTTGCCAAATTGAGTATAATTTGGTTCAGCCGCACAGGGTCGCCAATCAATACTTCGGGGATTCTTTCGTCAAAGTCAATCAATAAATTCAAGTTTTTTTCTTGAATTTTCAAATCAAACAAATACAACATGGAGCGAATGGAGTCCGAGAGTTTGAAGGGAATTTCCTCAAAAGTCATCTTACCCGATTCTACTTTTGCCAAATCCAAAATATCGTTAATCAACACAATCAGGGAATCTCCACTTAGTTTGATAGCAGAAAGGTATTCCCTTTGTTTGTCCGTCAATTCGGTTTTCAAAAGCACTTTCGTAAAACCAATGATGGCGTTCATCGGAGTCCGAATCTCATGGCTCATGTTCGAGAGAAATTGTTGCTTGGTTTTCACTGCGTTCTCGGCAATGCTGGTAGCGGTTTCGGCTTTTGCTTTCGCTGCTTCGGCAGTTATGGTAGCTAATTCTGCCTGAATTTTTGCCGCTACTAATTCCTTTTCAAACTGCTTCTGTAAAGTGACATCTCTGGCTGCAATCACTGCGCCGATTACTTTTCCTTCTTCATCTCTGTAAACCGAACCGTTGAAAAGAACATCGGTCAAATGATGGTCTTTGATAATCAAAGGGTAGTCGAGCACATACCCTTTGGCAAAAATCTCTCGATAAACTTTTTTCGCTTTCAGGGAATCCGTGAAATAAATGAAGAAATCTGTATTGATTAGAGCTTCTTTTTTTTTGCCGATTACTTCAGCCGTAGCATTATTGAGGTCTGTAATCTTTCCTTTTGTGTTGATTATAAAAAGTGGGTCACGGCTTGACTCTATCAAACTGCGGGCATAATTGGCAATTTTTAATTCATCTATGCGTTTTTCATTTTCTAATTTTTGAGAAGTAAGCTCTTTGTTGGAAATAACGAAATCAGCCGTTTTTTTTGCTTCTTCAATGTTAAGAACATCTAATTTTTTGTTCGCAACCACCAATTCTTTGGCATGCTTTTCCGCCTCACGTTGCAGAAAAGTAAGTTCTTTGTTGGTAATTACTAACTCTGCGGCGTGCTTCGACATTTCTTTGAGTTGAAAAGTTAGGGCTTCATTCGCAGCTTTCAGTTCATCGTAATTAATTAGATTCGCCATATTTTTTCGGAAATAACTAAAAATTTCTTAAATTTCGTTGATCGGATTTCGTTTTTTTTCCTTCAGATTTTTGAAGTGCGAAGGAGAAAGTCCTGTTACTTTTTTGAACTGCGTGGACAAGTGAGCTACACTGCTGTAATTCATTTTGTAGGCAATTTCGGTAATATTCAACTCTCCATAAATGATTAACTCCTTGATTCTCTCTATTTTGTGTACGATCATGTACTGCTCGATGGTTATTCCTTGCACATCTGAAAACAAGTTTGCCATGTAAGTATAATCATGGTTTAGTTTTTGACTCAAATAATCTGAAAACTTAATCGCGGGCAAATCTTCGGTGTAGTGGACAAGCTCAACGATAGCAATTTTAATCCGCTCTATCAAGATGGCTTTCTTGTTGTCCATCAACTCCAAACCAACCATAAGAAGCGATTTTTGCAGTTCTTCGAGTTGCTCCGTTGATAGCTCCTCCATCACTTCCACCTCGCCCAAATCTACCAAAATGAAGTGATACCCCAGTTTCCGGAGGATATCCTTGACCACCATTTTGCAGCGAGTGCTTACCATGTATTTTATGAAAAGTTTCATATTAGTTTATCTCGAGTTTTAATCTTCATATCCACTTTTTATCACGGTCGAAATCATCTTGAATTGTTGAGTAGCATTGAAAATGTGCGAAGCATGGGCGGGAATAATGATGCCCTCCCCTAATTTGAGGTGGTGCATCTTTTTGTCGATGATAATTTCGGCAGAGCCGTCAATTATTTGGATGTAGGTATCGAAAGGAGAAGTTTTTTCTGCCAATTCTTCCCCAGCATCGAAAGAAGAGGCTGTGATATTACCCGTAATTTTTCGGATAATTGTTTTGCTTACCACGGCGTTCGGTAAATACTCAATAATCTTAACAATAATATGCGCTATCCCTTTCTCCAATTCGGTCGTGTCCATACCTTTTTTCATAATCTTTTAATTTGACTAACTTAATGTGTAAAGATAGGTACTTTAATTGACGAATCGTTACAGAATTGTGGTAGAAGGTTACATAATTCATAGATTTTGATAGGAAGAGCTATCAATATGATGATAATTTTAGGCGTGTTTTAGACACTTTCCAACACAAATTTTATCCTCGGGCGTTTGGTTCTTGGTTTGATTTTTATGAATTTTTCAATCGTCATTCTCGCCATTAGATAGCTTACGGTTGATTCTGCCCCTTGATTCAGATTGATATAGGTATCCTCCAAACCGTCGTAACAGCCACCCGTGCAGGGGTTGTAGATGATTTGATGGAGGTGATTTTTTCCTAAAAACCAATCGAAAGCAATACTGATTTTATTTTTATAATCTTCGGCTGGGAAAGCATCTTGAAATTTTGCCAAAGCTAAAATCGTATAAGCGACATCTATGGCTTGCTCGCCACCGATAGCTACCTGATTTTGAGCATCTTTTTTCAACAACCAGCCTTTATTTGAAATCACTTTAATTTTGTTGTTGATAAAAATTTTAGACAACAAAAAATCCATAGAGGCTTTCGCTATTTTTTGATAAATTGGCTTGTCAGTTGCCAACCATGCACACAAAAGTGCTTCGGGCAAAATGCTGTTTCCATACGTCAAATAGCTTTCAAACCATTCCCAATCGGTCTCCGCTTCGTGGCGATACATTTGAACTAAACGGTTGGCGAGTTCAGTGGTCAAGGCTGTATCTTGTGAATGATTATTTCTTAAATTTCTGTAATACAATCCCTTGATAATGAAAGAAATAGCCCGAGTAGAATGAATTTTTTGGACATTCGACAAGGCATTTTGCAGGATTATTTCGGCTTGATTTACCATTTTGTCGGGTAATATTTTGTGCAAAGAAATCAAAAATCCTACTGCCCAAATCGCCCGTCCGTTTGAATCTTCAAGATTGGTTTGAGCGTTTTGTTCCGTGAAAAGCATATCTTCATTCACATAATTCAAGAAATTACCTTTGGGTTGGAGGCAAAATGCAATGAAGTCCAGATATAGTTCAATCAAGGGTAAATCAGCTGCGTCGCGAGTGGATTCATAATGTTGGCACATTGCCACCATAGCCCGAGCGTTGTCATCTAATGTATATCCCGAGTCAATATCGGGTTGGTCGATGATAGAAAATTGAACCATTCCAAAAACAGTCGTTAGTCTTTTGAGGTGATTTAGGTTAACGGCAGGGATTTTGTACGATAACTTAATGATACCATCGGTCATTTTTTCAAATAAAAGGGCATGAGCAATGGCGGCATTTTCCCAAGCCGATGGAGCAATTCTGTGCAAACCATTCATGCTGATATTTTTCCTTTGTTCGTTGTTATTTAACAGCGTGTTTACTGAACTCGACAGCTGGTCTGAATTACCAAAATCAATTAAAATCCCTGCATCATTTTTCAAAAATTCTTTGGCGTGCGGAATGGGCGTGGACACAATGGCACACCCGCAACTCATGGCGTAAGAGAAAGTGCCACTCACAGCTTGATTGGGGTCTTTGGACGTAAATAAGTAAATATCAGTGAGTTGTAGATATTCTAACAGTCTTGGCAAAGGCAAAAATTCATTGACAAAAAGAATGTGTTCGCCAATTTTCAAGTTTTCAATTATCATTTTCAACTTTTCACGATACACTTCTCTTTCTTGCTTGACGACCGAAGGGTGCGTCTTTCCGATAATCAAAAACATTACTTCGGGGTTATTTTTGATGATGTTTGGTAAAGCATTGAGCGTAGTTTCGATTGATTTGCCCGAACTCAAAAGCCCGAAAGTAGAAAGTATTTTTTTGCCCGTAAGCTGGTATTTTGCTTTCAATAATTCCCTGTCTGAATGGGGTGTTAGATGCGTACCGTGCGAGATTACAGAAATTTTTTCCGCCTTAATTCCGTAGGTATCTACCAAAATTTGTTTTGAGGTTTGGGTCATTACTACTACCTGCTCACATACGTCCGCAATTTGCTGAACTCTGAACCTCAATAGTCCGTCTGGATTTGGCAAGACGGTATGAAAAACAAGGCTTACTGGTTTGTGGAGAAGTCCTACAAATTGAATCAAATCATCTTCTCTATGTCGGAACAAACCAAATTCATGTTGAATCATTACCACTTGAATAGCAGCATCTTGATTGATTTTTTGAGCTAATCTTTCGAGAGATTTTGGCTTATCAATGTTCAAGTTAAATTTTATTTCTTCTGGATAATCATAGTGTTCATCTGTGGACTCCAAAGGGCAAATGGTGATGCCAAAGGAATGATTGAACTTATTTTTCAAGGCTTTTGTCAGGTCTTGGGAGTAGGTTGCGATGCCACACTCACGGGGCGGGAAAGAAGTGATGAATAAGATTTGAGGCAGATTTTGCTTTATTTTTCTTATTGCTTCAAATTTCCGGACGGGTTCTTCTATCAGCAAATTGTTGCTGTGGTGAAATTGGATAACGTTTTTCATTGGTTTTTTAGATTTAACATTAGTTCTTGTAATAAGGCTGACAGACTGACCGAAACTACCGCAATGCGCTCGTCGGCAGCTCCATAATAAATGTAGAGGGTATCATCAAAAAGGGCAGTTCCCGTCGGGAAGCACACGTTATTTACTTCGCCCTTCAACTCCCAACTAAACTCTGGTTTGAACAAAGGATAAGGCAATCGGGCAATTTCTTTTTGCGGGTTTTCTAAATCAAGCAAAGCGGCACAGGCTGAATAAACAAAACCTTTGAGCGTGTCATGCACACCGTGATAGATGAGAAGCCAGCCGAATTTTGTTTCAATGGGTGGACAGCCACCCCCAATGTAACTAACTTCGTGTTCATATTTGGGAGCAAGCACGATGTATTCCTTAAAATGCAGAAAGTAATTCTTCCAAAAAGAGTGAGTCAAGTCTTCTATTTCATTGATTCCCACCACGATTTGAATATCGGGTTTGATGCGGTGCATGAAATAAAATTTACCGTGAATTTTTCTCGGAAAAAATATTACATTCTTATCCCAGACATAAAAACTTTTTCCATGATTTTCAAAAATACGCTCATGTTCATTGTAGCGAACGTATTTTCCATTTAATTTCCCTTTTTCTTCCGCCAAATAACTAAATTCTTGGTAGGTCAGCAAAGGGACAATTAGTCCTTTCTTCGTCCAGTGAATCAAATCTTCCGAAACCGCCAAAGCACCCAAAGCATTGTTGCCATCATAGGCGGTGTAAGTCAGGTAGTATAAATCCTCAATTTTAACGATTCGGGGGTCTTCCAAACCCCGAGATTCGTACTCGAACTCAGGGACAAGAATGGGTTTTTCGGAGCGTTCTACGACCGTTAGCGGACCCAACAATTTGCAATATCCAATACTTGAATGATTGCCTTGAGCCACTGCCCTGTAGAAAAGGTGAACGTCCTGCCCTACTCTCAAAGCGGCAGGATTCAAAACGCCCTCATTTTCAAAATCAAGGATAGTTTTGTTCAGTAAAACACCTTCTTTTTTTATGTCTATCATGATTTTTGGAATAAAATTACGCTTTCAATTTTTCTTACTGTCTTTCTCCCTGCGTTGGTTTCTTGGGTAGTTCGCTTTTCTTTCAGTATCAGTGTGTGAGGTTCATTGCTTGTTTTTTGTTCTTTTCTTTAGGTATTGAAGGATTCGTTTTAAAGCGAATGAAGTTTAAAATAATCCCTTACGAAAGCCAGTTCTTGGTTTTCGGTCATTTTATCCGTTTGTTTTACATCGATTTTAATTTTGTCAAAAAGTGCATTTTCACTCAAAATATTAAAAAGTTCGTGTTTGGCATCGGTTGGTCCAAAGATGATTATGTCATCGTATTTGAGGATTACTTGGCTGATTTTTTTATAATAGTCAGCTGCCAAATGCTGTTCTTTGTGGTGCATCGTGTATTCGCTTCTGTGCAACGTTTCTTGTTTGTCTTTGTGCGAAAAATCAGACTTAATGACGGTAGTTCCCAACGAATCTCCGTGTTGGGCAATTAAATGGGCTTCGGAATGATCCATCCAGATGCCTAAATGTTTAGCGTTGTTCATAATTTTTTAGCGATGTGTGTTGAGGCGTAATTAGTGACCAAAACATTGAGTGAATTATAGTATTCCATTAGAATTTGAAGAGTAATTTGAGGATTTTTCGAATTAGGAATCGTTATGGGCATTTCCTCAATATATTTAGACAATTCAGGGTAATTAGCTGCAATATCCAAGGTTTTGAGAAGAATTTTTTGGTTCAGTTCTTCGATAGTTTGCATGATTCATAATTTAGATTTTGGGGTAAAATATCAGATTAAAAATATGGGACTACCTTCAAATGAGCATGACAGCCGCGTACAATCACGCCTAACTACAATTATATTTTTAATAATATCTTATTTCCGTACACACAAAGGTAGGTAATACTGTATTTGAGAGCGTTATGAAATTATGTTTAAAATTTACATGATTCACACTTTTGATTTTAAGCGGCATAAATAAAAGCCCCGATACCTTATTTTGTTACCTCGGAATAAGGTATTGTGCAACAAATTATTCCTAAAATATACTATTGATTGTTGTGGAAATATAAAATAGTTGAGCGATAAACCCCCGCGCACCAAAACCTGTGAATTTCATAAGTTATATCCGAAATTGTATAAATCCGTTCTTTAAAATACCACCACCTTTGTCTTATTGTTTAAAGACGTTAAGAATTGGATGGCTAATAAAAAGTATGGTACTTCAGAATTATCAGTAAATAATCTAAATAAATTTTTTAACAACGGTCAAGAAATTGGCTACTAAATCAATCATCAACATGAAAAATAATGAAGATTTGCAAAGAGACGTTCAAAACGCCATCAAATGGGAACCTTTATTGACCGCTGCACAAATTGGCGTAACTGTCAAAGATGGTATTGTAACATTGTCGGGTGTGGTGGACACTTATGCCAAAAAAATACAAGCTGAAACCGCTGCCAAAAATGTGTCGGGAGTGAAGGCTGTGGCAGAAAACATTGAAGTAAATTACGGTAGTTCCTTCATAAAAAATGATACCGAAATTGCGACCGAAATATTAAACGCTTGGCGATGGAATTGGGAAGTTCCAGAATCAAAAATAAAGGTAAAAGTAGAAAACGGTTGGGTAACTCTGGAGGGCGAATTAAGATGGAATTATCAGAAAGAGGCTGCCAAAAAGACGGTTATCAATTTGATGGGTGTAAGAGGTGTTTACAACAACATCAGCATCAAAACAGAAGATCACGATGCCATTGAAGAAGGAATAATCGAAAAAGCATTCGACCGCAGTTGGATTAATGACAGTGACATTGAAGTAAAAGTCACGGGACATACGGTGAATCTAAAAGGAACAGTTAGCTCAATCTATCAGCGAGAGGAAGCGGGTAGAATCGCTTGGAATACCCCAGGAATTTGGCTATTGAGCAATGATTTAGTAGTCGATTATGACGATTAGGAACGCGTCCAAAATAAGTTACTGTATTCTGACTCGTCTTTTGAGCCAAAACTGCGTTAGATTTTCGTTACGATGCACTGCATTGCGCCTCAAATCTGCCTTGTTTTGGCCCAAAATTCTGCGGCACAATATTCAGTACCTTATTTTCTCTTCATTCCTTAAATAATTGCTAATCAATTAGTTACAACATTATATGACCACAAGTAATTCTTTGCGGACACCTATTTTTATTCATTTCTTACGCAACACCTCAATACATGACAAAGTTAAGCTATTTTTCTGAAATAAAAAGCTGTTTAAACAACTGATACCTCATTTCGCATCAACTTCGGGCGACGTGACGTTGGTGAGGTAGGAGGACGTGTGGGATAATCAAACCGAAGTCACCGACACCTCAAAGGTGTCGGTGACTTGTAATAAATACCAAAACTTAAAACTGCTTACTGCCGATATTTCAATTTCATGCCCATACGGACGGCGACTTGCTGCGTGGCGAGTGCTTTGGCAGATGTAGTGCCGTTGTTGCTGGTCGAAAATAGAGAGCCGACGATTATTTTTTTAGCGGTTTTGAGGTTTGCAAAACGGACAGCGTCGAGCGTAGCAAATGTCGTTTTGGTGACAGTACCGCCGACATCGCCTGTGCTGCTGACTGGCGCGCCCTCCAAAATAATTTTTTGAGCATCAAAAAGGGAATCTATAATCGTGCCGTTGGCATCTATAAAATAGGCTTGTAGGCTGACCGTGAGCGGCGTGCTGTTATCGGTAATTACTTTGAACTCGGCGGCTTCGACTTTGGTATAGTTGTCGAAATTGATAGGGAAAGTGTCTGTGGCAGCGAAGCCTGCGGCGCGACCATAGAACGGGAGAGTGACTTCCAGACCGATTTTGAACTTGCTGGAGTCGGCGAGAAAACCGCGCACAGGCACTACACCGTCGGGATTGGCGACTGCGTCAATGTCAAAATCCACTCCGATAGGACCTGCGCCCAGTACTTGGGTGATGTTGGAGTTGTTTTTATTGAAACTAAAAAAGGTATTTTTGGACTGCCCTACTTCGTTGAGGCTCGGATAAGCGAAGTCAATCCCGTTGGTCACGAAAGGACTTTGCACGTCCAATATTTCATTTTTTACGGTAAAAACTCTCAAAATATTGGTCTTGGAGCGGACAGGAAAGCCGACAGAATTTTCGGCGATGACGTTGATGCTGGGTTGCTCGAAGTAAATATTGCCGTTGGTCCAGTTTTTGAAAAAATCAATTTGTACGGTATCGTGCGGAAAGTCGAGCGTTTCTTTGGACCAAAAGCCCTCGATATAAGAGAAATCAAGATTGGTCATTGCGCCGACAATACTCACCGTGTCGGGCGTGCCGTCGGCGCGCATGGCTGCGTAGTGGATATGAATGGAGTCGTTGACGGGTAGTATTTTGTATCCGTCCATAGATTCGATGGAGCCGCCTTGGCTCGGTGTCGTGCCCGAGTAAGGAATTGTAAAATTGACGGTAAAAGGCAAGCCGCCTTTGGTCATTTCGGGAATCCACAATTTCACTTTCATATTTTGGGTAGCGTAGGATTTTGCTAACAAAGTCATAGTACCCGTTTTGAGGTCAATAACTTTTACATTCAGATTTTGTGTGCTGGGCGATTTGAGGGAGATGCCCGTGACGGTATCTTTGACCAAAATTGGGACTGTTTTGAACCAAACTAAAAGTTCTTTTGAAGTCCTGCTGACGACATCGCTTTTGAAATGAAGCGACATCAAGCCGTCACTGCCGATGAGGAGATAGTCGTTGGCTTTCATGCCCATCAGGTCGCGGAGAGTGGTGGTGCCGCTCAAAAGTGGAATGGCAAACTCGCTGCTGTGGGGCGCGACGGTGGCGTTGGCTGCGTCTTCGATTTTGCTGCAAGCGGCGAGCAAAAAACAAAAGGCTGCACTAATGATTAAGAAAGATAGATGTTTCATTTTTTATATATTTTAAAAAAAGCTAATAAGATTTACAAATTTACTTCTTCGCCCAATGCGGGAATTTCTATCGGACACTGAAAGCCATTTTCGGACAAAAAAGACGAAAAAGCCTGTTGGGTTTCGTATTCGCCATGCACCAAAAAAAGTTTTTTTAACGTCTTTTGTTGATTTCTGATGACTTCCAGCATTTCGTGTCGGTCGCCGTGCGCCGAAAATGAACTCATCAACTCTACGTCTGCGCGGACGGATTTTTTTTGTCCGAGAATAAAAATTTCTTTTGCACCATTCAGCAGTTCTCCGCCGGGCGTGTGAGGCGCGCAATAGCCAACGATAAGAATCGTCGCCCGTGGATTTTCGATGTTGTTCGACAGGTGGTGCTGCACGCGCCCAGCGTTCATCATACCCGACGGGCTGATGATGACGCACGGCGCGGGATTGCTATTGAGTTGCTTCGAGTCGTTGGTTTCTCTGATGTAATGTACGCTGTTCATGCCAAAAGGGTCGCCGTCGGAGCGAAGATAATTGCTCAAATCTTGGTCAAAACATTCGGGGTGTGCGTTGAAAATCTCGGTAGCACTGACCGCCAACGGACTGTCCACATAGACGGGAAGCTTCGGCAATTTTCCTGCCGTTTGCAACCTATCAAGCGTATATACGATTTCTTGCACCCGTCCGACTCCGAAAGCGGGAATAATTACCTTCCCTTTTTTATCTATACAAGTATGACGTATTATTTCTAAAAAGTGGTCATCTTCGTTGGGCGCGGAAAGATGGTCTTTGTCGCCGTAAGTGGATTCACAAATCAAAAAATCTACATCGGGCAGCGGCAGCGGATTGCGCAAAATAGGGCGGTTGGGGCGACCAATATCGCCACTGAATCCCAACCGAGTCGTTTTTTCTTTCTCTTTAACGTTCAGAGTAATGCTCGCGCTGCCGAGAATATGACCTGCATCGCGAAATAAAACCTCTACCGAGCCGTCGGCAATTTGGAAAGGCGTTTCGTAGCCGTAGCTCGCAAATTGTCGAAGAGCTTGGGCTGCGTCGCGCTGCGTATAGAGCGGTTTTGCATTTTTAAAACCTTTTTTTTGTTGGTATTCGGCATCGTATTCTTGGATTTTCGCGCTGTCGGTCATCAGCAAAGCCGCCAGATGGCGAGTAGCATGGGTACAAAAAATAGTCCCCCGAAAACCATCGCGCACCAGAGCAGGAATCCTGCCGCAGTGGTCAATATGGGCGTGAGAAAGCAGCAGGCAGTCGAGCTGGGAGGGGTCAAAAAGCCACGTTTGGTTAAAATTTTCCATGTCCGCACTGCGCCCCTGATACAAGCCGCAATCGAGGAGAATCGTAAAACCGCTGTCGAGCGTAAGAAGGTGCGAGCTTCCAGTGACTTCGCGGGCTGCGCCGCAGAATTTTATTTTCATGAAGTTGATTAGAAAATTAGGAATGAAAAAAAAACGGGCAATTCATTTTAGACTCATTCATTAGGACATAAATATACGTCCGATAAATGGAAAAAAAGGAAAGTTGCAAAAAAAAATATCGGATTGTAGATATTTTATGCTAATTTTGGCGACTTTTGAAGAAAATTATTTTTTTTTGGAGAAAAGGATTTTTGTTCAAAATTTTTTTACTACTTTTGAAAGGTTGAATACAAGAAATGTGTTTATAAATAAGCTGTCCGTTTTTTCTCTTGAATTACAATCACTCATTGCGTTGTTTTTTATCGCCGATTGATTTTTTTTCAAAAAAATGAAATGTATTATTTTTGCTCATTTCTAAAGAATGAAAAGAAAATAAGGTACTGAATATTGTGACGCAGAATTTTGGGTCAAAACAAGGCAGATTTGAGGCGCGATGCCGAGCATCGTAACGAAAATCTAACGCAGTTTTGGCTCAAAAGACAAGTCAGAATGCAGTAACTTATTTTGGACGCGTTCCTAAACCAACCGAAGCATTTGATTTTTTCAAATAAATGATGCCGTCGCCGTCACGCATCTAACAGCCTTTTTAGTTTATGCCAATACCTAACATTACCGAACTCCAACAAGCCTTACAAAAATATTTTGGCTTCGACTACTTCAAAGATAGTCAGGAACTTATCGTGCAAAGCGTCCTCGATAAGCGCGATACTTTCGTTCTGATGCCGACAGGTGGCGGAAAATCTCTTTGCTACCAACTGCCAGCCCTCATGATGCCCGGCACCGCCATCATTATTTCGCCGCTCATCGCGTTGATGAAAAATCAAGTAGATTCTATTCGCGGCTACTCGGCGGAGGACGAAGTGGCGCATTTTCTCAATTCTTCTCTTACGAAAGTGCAGATTCGGAAAGTAAAACAAGACATCGTGGACGGACGAACCAAACTCCTCTACATCGCTCCCGAAACGCTGACCAAAGACGAGAATTTAGAGTTCCTCAAAGGGATTGACCTCTCTTTTGTAGCCGTAGATGAAGCGCACTGCATCTCCGAATGGGGACACGACTTCCGACCCGAATACCGTCGCATTCGCACCATGATTGACACGATTGATAAAGAAATTCCTATCATCGCCCTTACCGCTACCGCTACGCCCAAAGTGCGGACAGATATTGTAAAAATATTGAATATGAAAGAAGAAAACACTTTTGTTTCGTCTTTCAATCGCGACAATCTTTACTACGAAGTGCGCCCCAAATACCCAAAATTGGAGCAGACGGTCAAGCAAATCATTCAAATCATCAAAGAAGTAGAAGGACAATCGGGCATTATTTACGTCCAAAGCCGCAAAACAACCGAAGATATTGCTAAACTGCTCGTCGTCAATGGCATTGACGCTGCGCCTTACCACGCTGGACTCGACCCCAAAACGCGCAGTCAGACCCAAGATGATTTTTTGAAAGAAGACCTCAAAGTCATCGTAGCCACCATCGCCTTCGGAATGGGAATCGACAAACCAGACGTGCGTTTCGTCATTCATTACGATATTCCGAAAAGTATCGAAAATTATTATCAAGAAACTGGACGTGGCGGACGCGACGGCTTGCGGGGCAAATGTATTGCCTTTTATTCTCAAAAAGATATTGCCCGACTCGAAAAATTCTTGCGCGACAAGCCCGCCGCCGAGCGCGAAATGGGCGCATTGCTGATGCAAGAAATCACGGCGTATGCCGAAACCACGACCTGCCGCCGCCGCTTTTTGTTGTATTATTTTGGAGAAGAATTTGCAGAAGACAAGTGCGGAAAAATGTGCGACAACTGCCGACACCCCAAAGCCAAAGTAGAAGTTTCGGAAGAAATGAAACACGCTTTGCAGGCTATCGCCGCGCTGAACGAAAATTTTGGCTTCAAAGTATTGGTCGCTTTTTTGCTCGGCAAAGACACGAGAGAAATAGAAGATTTTGGCTTCGCCGAACATGACTTATATGGCGTGGGCGACGAAAAAGACGAAACTTTTTGGAACTCTATTTTCCGCCACGGCATTTTGAACGGGCTTATTGGGAAGGACATCGAGAATTATGGACTGCTCAAAGTGACCGATGTAGGCAGAGCTTTTCTCGCCAATCCGCAACCGTATTACATTCCTATCAATCGTGATTTTGATGAGGAGCAGATAGATTTGTTGGAAGAAAGCATCGGCAAAACAGCCGTTTTGGACGATACGCTGATGCGTTTTTTGAAAGATTTGCGCAAGTCTATTGCCAAAAAAATGGACGTGCCGCCGTTCATTATTTTCCAAGACCCGTCCCTCGAAGATATGGCTACGCAATACCCGATTTCGATGGAAGACATGACCAAAATCACAGGCGTAAGCAAGGGAAAAGCCGAGCGTTACGCCAAGCCGTTCATCGAGATGATTGCCAAATATGTCGAAGAAAACGACATCGAGCGTCCGACGGATTTCACCATCAAGTCAGTTGCCAACAAGTCGAAAGCCAAAGTAGCGATTATCCAGAGCATTGACAAAAAAATTCCGTTGCCCGACATCGCTCGCGGCAGCCAAATCACGATGCCCGAACTGATGGAAGAACTCAACGCCATCGTGAGTTCTGGCACCAAAGTCAATCTCGATTATTACCTCGAGGAAACGATTGACGAATATGTGCGCGAAGATATTTACAACTACTTCATGGAAGCCGAAACGGACTCCGCAGACGCTGCCTACCACGCACTCAAAGAAGACGATGACATCACGATAGAAGAAATAGAACTCATCAGACTCAAATTTTTGTCCGAAATGGGCAATTAAGCGCGCCCGAAAAAATCATTAACATATCATTAATTGAGCTGCGAAAAAAATAAAATATTTATAAATAATTGATAATCAGTTGTTTACAAATATTTTATTTTTAGCATAGATGTTTATTGGAGTCAAAAATACGTCCAGCCCTTGACAGGCATCGAATACTATCGTAATTTTACGCTATATTAGTTATCTATCACAACACAAATAATCGGACATGAAAAAAATTCTTTTTGCCTTGCTCTTTTTACCTTTTTTTGCCTTCGCAGAGATTGGAGTGCCGCCAGAAGTTATGAAAGCCATCACCGCCGGCGACGCAGCTACTTTGAGCCGCTTTTTCGACGAAACTGTGGAGGTGTCCGTGTTGGGACAAGAAAATATTTATTCCAAAGCGCAAGCAATCGAAGTGGTAAAAAATTTCTTTGCCAAAAATCACCCCAAGACGTTCAGCCAAGTCCATCAAGGCGCGTCCAAAGGGAAAGATTCGCAGTACTGCATTGGCGACTTGACGACGACGAGCGGCGCATCGTTTCGGGTGTATATTTACTTCAAAACCATCGGCGACGCTTCCGTAATCCAAGAATTGCGTTTCGACAGCCCACAAAAGTAATTTTTTTGAAATAATTAAAAAATAAATACGCCTGATTGCATTGCGACAATCGGGCGTATTTTTTTTAGATAGAACTTTAGAATATTGTCTTTTTAAAATAAAATAAAATATCTTTGCAGCAAAAAATATCAATCTTTTTCGACGATAAAAAATGAAATACGAAGCCATCTCTACGGAGCTTTTCCAACAAAACCGCCAGCGATTCACGCAGCAAATGAAGCCTAACTCGATGGCTATTTTTCACTCCAACGACCAGATGCCACGCTGCGGCGACCAAACATTTCCGTTTCGCCAAAATTCGCATCTCTTTTATCTGTGCGGCATTGACCAAGAAGAAACTATTTTAGTATTGTTTCCCGACTGCGCCCGAAAAGATTATAGAGAAGTATTATTTGTCAAAAAAACCAACGAACACATCGCCGTTTGGGAGGGACACAAATACACGAAAGAAGAAGCGCAAGCCGCCAGTGGCATCAAAAAAGTGATATGGGTAGAAGAAATGAGTGCTATTTTTAACGAACTGATTTTGCTCGCCGAAAATATCTACGTCAATACCAACGAAAATGACCGCTTCAACTCCGAAGTGCCGAGCCGCGACCTGCGCGCCGCCCAGCAACTGATGGCTCGCTATCCCGTCCATCAATACCATCGCTCGCAGCCGATTGTCAAAAAATTGGTGATGGTAAAATCTCAATTAGAGGTCAATCTTATCAGCCGCGCCTGCGATATTACCGAAAAAGCGTTTCGGAGAGTGCTGGACTTTACTCGTCCAGGCGTGACAGAGTATGAAGTAGAAGCCGAAATTATCCACGAGTTTATTCGCAATCGAGCGACGGGTCATGCGTACTCTCCGATTATTGCCAGTGGCAAAAATGCCTGTATTTTGCACTACAACGACAACAACTTGCCCTGCCAAGACGGAGATATTCTGTTGATGGATTTTGGGGCAGAATACGGCAACTACGCCGCCGACCTCACGCGTTCTATCCCCGTCAATGGTCGCTTTACGGCACGTCAGCGAGCGGTTTACAATGCCGTGTTGAGAGTAATGAGAGCGGCGACGCAACTGCTCGTGCCGGGCGCGACGCTCGAAGTCTATCACAAAGAAGTGGGCAAAATAATGGAAAGCGAGCTGCTCGGGCTGGGACTTATCAGCCGCGAAGACATCAAAAATCAAGACCCCGAAGTGCCAGCTTACAAAAAATATTTTATGCACGGCACTTCGCACCATTTGGGTTTGGACGTGCATGACCTCTGCCACCGATACGAGCCGCTGCAAGCGGGTATGGTCTTCACGGTAGAGCCGGGCATCTACATTCCCGCCGAAAACTTGGGGATTCGCCTCGAAAACGACGTGTGGCTTACCGACCGCGCGCCGATAGATTTGATGAAAAATATCCCCATCGAAGCGGACGAAATAGAAACTTTGATGAACGCCAAATAAAAAATAACCGCTATCTATAAATTTTTTCTCAAACCAATTATGTTTCGGCTCGCCCCCGAAAAAGCACACCATCTGACATTGCTGCTGTTGCGTGCGGTGCTTGCTGTGCCACTATTGAGCGGAGCGTTTAGAAGTTTTTTTTCGATAAAAAATAAAAAATTGCACCGCCAAGTATTTGGTTTGACCTTTGAAAATCCCGTCGGACTGGCAGCAGGATTCGATAAAAACGGAAAACATCTGCACGAAATGTCGGCTCTCGGATTCGGATTTATAGAGTTGGGAACTGTCACGCCACGCCCGCAAAGCGGCAATCCATCGCCGCGCTTGTTCCGCTTGCCTTCCGACGAAGCCCTCATCAATCGCATGGGATTCAACAACGACGGCGTGGAAGCGTTGGTGGCACAGCTAAAAAAACCACGCCCTAACGGAGTAATCAT
>JAYWGG010000228.1:0-4980 GCA_043778415.1 Saprospiraceae bacterium | reverse complement strand
CTGCGTCTGGAACTATCAATATTACAAATTATCCAACCCCCAACGCAACACTCCCCACAGGTCTGACCGCTTGCTCGGGAGGAAGCGGTAATCCAAATACTATTTCAGCCACCGCTTCCGCAGGAACGCCCACTTATTCTTACAACTGGACATTACCCGACAACAGCAATCAAGTAGGAAACCCAATCATGTCGCCACTTACAGGCATATTTACCGTCACAGTGACAGATATGAATGGCTGTCAAAAAACAGCCACCACAACAGTAGCCGCTTCAGCAGCTCCGACGGTCAATATCACTCCTGCAAGCCCCAATATTTGCGCTGGCGCAAGCGTGACACTCGCTGCCAACGGAGCGGGCGGAACAGGAGCTTTGGGCTATGCTTGGACGCTGCCTGACGGCTCGACGGCAATAACAAGCGCCGTGACTTCTACCCTAACAGGTGTCTATACCGTAACCGTGACCGACAGCAAAGGCTGCAGCGTAATAAGCACCAAAACTGTGAATGCAAACGCCCAACCCACTGCGTCTATCACAGGAAATGCCAACTTTTGCTCTGGCGGAGGCACTAATTTAAGTACCACGCTCACGGCTTCGGGAGCTGCCGGAACCGCTCCATACATCTACAACTGGACGCGCCCCAACGCAACTACTTTTCTCGGAAATCCTCTCACCGCTACTGCCGCAGGCACTTACACGGTGACAGTCACAGACAACAACGGTCTGGGCTGCACAAACACTGCGACCTTCGTAGTCAGTGCCGCCGCGCCGCCCGTAGCAAATGCTGGACCCGACATTACGATATGTGCAGGCGACCCACTGGTACCGATTACAGCGACCCCCGCAGGATTGAACTATTTGTGGAGTCCGGGTGGCGCAACTACCCAAACAATCAATGTGAGCCCTGCCGCCACCACGCCCTATACCGTGACCGTTACTGACCCCGCTACGGGTTGTAGCTCGAGCGACCAAGTCATAGTGTCGGTGACTCAAATTCCTTTTACTCCCAACGCCACCAGCAACTCGCCTGTTTGTGTAGGCGGCAATTTATTTTTGGACGGAACCGCCGTCGTATTTCCACCATTTCCATACGGTTACACATGGACTTTCGGTAATCCGCCGCCCACAGGGACAGTGGTAGGAAGCACGGTTGATGTCAATATTCCCAACGCAACTACTGCCATGTCGGGGACTTATTATTTTACCGTTTCGCTTTTGGGTTGCTTCAGTATTCCGAAGTCCGTAGTGGTGGTCGTCAATCCTGCGCCGACTGCCAATATTCCAGTTATTCCGCCAGTTTGTGCCAATGCAGCAGGCAACGGAGTTTTTAATCTAAATAATTACAACAACACCGTAAGCGGCGGAGTAGGAGTCGTAACATGGTATTCCGACGCGGCGGGAACGGTCGTCATCGCAAGCCCAAGTGCATACAATGTTAGTGCAGCGAGCAGCCCATTGACAGTGTATGTGAAAGTAACAGTGGGCGGGACTTGTAGTTCGGCAGTAGTTCCTGTTGTTTTGACCGTCAATACGCTCCCGACAGCGACGGCGACGAGCGCGACCGCAAAGTGCAGAAATGCAGCAGGACAAGCCACTTTCGACTTGACTATTTTAGAATCCACCGTGAATGGCGGCACCGCAAACACTGTAAGTTGGTACACCAATGCCAACGGAACTGGTGCTATTTCGTCGCCTTATACCGTCAATAATACGACAACTATCTACGCTATCGTGAGCAACGGAACGTGTAGCTCGGCAGCGGTAGCGGTCATTTTGCCCGTCAATGCCAATCCAGCCGTCAGCATTACGCCCAACAATCCGGGCTTTTGCGCAGGGAGCAACGGAGTTGTTTTGTTTGCAAATGGTAGCAGCGGAATGTCGCCTTACAACTATCAATGGCAAGACCCAAGCGGAAGTTTGCTATCAGGGGCGAGCATCACCGCCAACCAAGCAGGCGTTTATAAAGTAACGATTACGGACAGCAAAGGCTGCGAAGGACTTGCGATGATTACAGTTACCCAATTTTCTACCCTTACGATAATTATTACTGGAAATACGTCTTTTTGTGCAGGCAGCACTACCAATTTGACTGCGAATGTTCTCGGCGGAATGTCGCCTTACACCTACTCGTGGAAGCGCGACGGAAGCCCAACAGTATTAGGGACGACCGCAACTATCTCCGCCAGTTTTGTAGATACTTACAACGTTACGGTGACGGATTCAAAGGGTTGTACGGCTACCCAGTCCGTAGTAGTCACCCAAAATCCATCTCCGACGGTCAGTATCAGTCCCAACAGTCCACAAATTTGTGCAGGCGGACAGGTTGTTTTGACCGCTACCGCTCAAAATGGAACGCCCAACTACACATACAGTTGGAAGCGTCCGAACTCAACAATATTCAACGGCAATCCCATAACCGCTACGGCGGTCGGACTATATACCGTCACAACTACCGATGCCAACGGCTGCAAAGCAACCGATACCTTGACTGTAAAGAGCTTTCCTACTCCAACGGCTGCATTGGTCGGCGGCGGCAGCGTATGCGTCGGAAGCAACGCCACTCTGACGGTTAATTTTACAGGCACTGCGAATTTCACTTTCGTTTATTCTGTGAATGGCGTTAATCAGCCAGCCGTAAACACAAGCGATAACCCTTACTTTATCAATATTTTTCCTGCGGCGGGCTTGAGCCACAAATTGGTCAGTATGTCCGATGAAAATTGCACGGGTACTGTGTCCAACAACTCTGTTACATTCACTGTTCAAACGCCTCCGACGTACTCCAATCTGGTAGATACTTGCGTAAATCCGACACAATATGTGGTGCGGTTCACGGTTTCGGCAGGCTCGACAGTCCTCCCCGCAGGCTCGGGAACGCTCACCGGCACTTCGTTTGTGAGTAATCCCGTCACAGTCGGCGCGCCGTACCAGTTTTCTATTTCCAACGGCTCTACTTGCCCTCCGACTTTGGTGAGCGGTACGGTTTTGGTTTGCAACTGCAAAACAGAGGCTGGCACTATGAATTTGTCGCCGATTGCCGTCTGTGAGGGCGACAGCGTTTTGGGTATTTATCTCGGCGGCTACAAGTCCGACGGAAATGATACATTAGAATTTATACTTCACTCCACGCCGTCCGTTCCGTTGGGGACTATTTTTGCAAAAAATTATATCCCACATTTCTTATTGAGCAATATTCCCGGCATTGTTCCCGGCGTGACCTACTATATTTCAGCGATTGCTGGAAATAACAACGGTAGCGACCATGTTACAACAGGCGACTTGTGTTTGAGTGTTTCTAACGGAACGCCCGTAGTGCTGAAAGCTGCACCCACCGCTACCCTATCCGGTACCGCCACGATTTGTAAAGGAAAAACGACCAATTTGACCGTAAATTTTGTAGGTACGCCGCCTTTCCAAATCGTTTATAGTGCCAACGGAACGAACTCGAGCATCATCACTACGTCAGCAAATCCGTTTGTGATTCCCGTAAGTCCGACCGTAAATACCAACTATTTATTGGTTTCTCTAAAAGATGCGGCTTGCAGCGGGACAGCGTCTGGCTCGGCTGCCGTGACAGTATTATTCCCAGTCATAAAAGACACGGTGCCTGTTATTTGTCTGAATAAGAGCATCGTTTTCAACGGAACTATCTACAACCAAGCCAATCCAAGCGGGCAGGAAATTTTGGTGGGCAAAGCTGCCAACGGCTGCGACAGTATCATAAATATCAGTGTTCAGTTCTTCCCTCCGAATGTAGTAAATTACAATAAAACCCTTTGTTTTGGTCAGTCCGAAACAATCAACGGAACGGTCTATAACGAAACTAAACCGACTGGACAAGAAATATTTACCACCGGAACTTCCAACGGTTGTGACAGTGTAGTAAATATTAATTTTACATTCAACAGCATCGAAATTTCTAATGTAAACACTAAAATTTGCACGACCGACAGCATAATTGTGAACGGAAAAACATACAATTTTCAAAATCCTAACGGAGTAGAAACTATCGTAGGCGGAGGTACAGGCGGCTGTAATAAAGAGATTCGGGTGAGTTTGAGCTTTTATCCGAAAGCCATCAATGCGGTCAGTCAGACGCTCTGCCCGGGCGGAAGTGTCACCTTCAATAACATCATCTACAACCAACAAAAACCAAGCGGACGCGATACTCTTTTTAAAAAAGCAGCGCACGGTTGTGACAGTATAATTATCGTCGATTTACAATTTTTGACGGTTGATACGAACAAAATTATAAAGAATTTGTGTCCCGGTCAAAGCATCACAGTTCGCAATGTCGTGTACGATGCGTCCAACCCGACGGATACTATTCAGTTAGTAAATGGCGGCACAAACGGCTGCGACAGTATCATTGTGATTCGACTTACATTTTATCCAAAAACTATCCTGACTATTGATACAACCCTTTGTCCAAAAGGAAAGTTGATAGTCAATGGTAAAGTTTACGATGAAAATAAACCGACTGGATTGGATACTTTGTTCGGTGGAAATCGCTTTGGCTGCGATAGTCTTTTCAACATCACGGTGCGTTTTTATCCGCCCGACACGACCAAAATAGTCAATACGCTTTGTACTGGACAATTCATTACAGTAGGACTGAATACAATTTTTGATAAAAATAATCCATCGGGTTTTGTGACATTAATAAATAAGCACGGCTGTGACAGTATTATTGCAGTCAATCTGACTTTTGGCGACACTGCAATCTTTAATTTGACCCAAACTTTGTGTTTCGGAAAGTCCGTTATTGTGCAAGGCGTAACTTTTGATGCGAGCAATCCGACGGGAAGTGTACAGATTACTGGCGGGAGTATAGGCGGCTGCGATAGTTTGGTAAAAGTAAAATTAACTTTCTTTTCGCAATCTATTTTTAATTACAGCAGTACTTTGTGCTTTGGCGACAGTGTGAAAGTCAATAAAAAATGGTATTCAGCAGCGAATCCGACTGGAAAAGATACGATTG
>JAYWGG010000227.1:0-17971 GCA_043778415.1 Saprospiraceae bacterium | reverse complement strand
ATTTAGGGATTTTTTATTACTATGCTTGACACTCAACAGTTTTTTCAGTCCGCATTTTCGGTGGATAATGTGATTTTTGGCTTCGATGAGGGCGACTTGAAGATTTTACTCATCAAACGCGGCGAAGAGCCGTTTGAAGGAAAATGGGCTTTGCCCGGCGACTTGGTGCATCTTTCGGAGGATTTGGACGCTGCCGCAGGGCGCGTTTTGGAGCAGCTGACTGGTCTGCGCGACGTTTATCCCGAGCAAGTCCATACTTTTGGAGCAGTCCATCGGCATCCGCTTGGGCGAGTCATCACTGTGGCGTATTATTCATTGGTCAAAATTAGTGACTACACTATTACGCCATCTTCTTTTGCGCAGCAAGCTCGCTGGCATTCTGTGGCGTTGGTGGATAGTCTGGCTTTCGACCACTATGAGATTTTGAGAGCTTGCTTCAAGTTGCTCAAACAGCGCGTCCGCGTCCGCCCGATAGGATTTGAGTTGCTGCCGCCGAAGTTCACGCTCACCAAATTACAGCATCTTTACGAAGCTATCTTGGGCTTGGAGTTGGACAAACGCAACTTTCGCAAAAAAATATTGCAGATGAACGTCTTGCAAGACCTGAAGGAAATGCAGGCAGGAGTAGCGCACCGTCCCGCCAAACTTTACCAGTTCGACCGCGACCGCTACGAGCGATTTGTGTCCGAAGGCTTTAATTTTGAGCTATAAGCTGCTTATTTTTACTGTAATTTTTTACCGTTGGAGGCAAAAATTTTGATGCCCAATTTAGGATAATTTTGCTTCACGCCGTCCACAAACGTCTGCAAGGCAGACAAATCGTAGCTGATACGGCGGATAAATGTTTCTTTGTTCATCGTAGAAAAACTGGAATTTTCCAAAATTTCAGGAGCGCCGTTAGAAACCGTAATATTGAAAAAAGGATACTTTCCGACAGGCACATAAACCCCCAAAGACAACAATTCTAACTGGTTGAGTACCTCTTTGGCAGCCGCAGCGTCGGTAGTAGATTCGTAGGATACGTAGCCCCAAATCAAGTTAGGCGGAGTTTTGAACAGCTCTTTATTTTGCAATAAAAATCCGTCTTGACTGCTGAAATCAATAGAATATTTGCCTTCTTCGACCACCAACACGCCTTTATTCTCAATCGTACTGTTCAACAGATTGAGTGAAATATCATAAAATCCGTTGGGCAAATTTCCCACCGATAAGTCCGCTTTTGCCTTTGCGTCAAGAGCCGCGCTGCTCCCCTGCCCTTTCTGAACGCCATTGATGAGCAATTTTATTTTGTTGTCCGTCTTTACCAGAAAACAATCCAACAACGTGTCGCCTGATTTTTGAAGTTTGAAAGTTTCGACAAAAAAAGCAAAGCTGTTGCCCGATTGACTCAAATTTTCGGTCATCGAAACCGAAAATTCCTTTTCAATTTCGATATTTACGGCTGGCTGCGAGTCCGCCTTACAGCCTGCGAAGATGTTCAGCAAGACAGCAAAAGACAGCAAAAATGCAGCTTTGGTTAGTGTTTTTATATTTATCATCTAAATTTTATTAAGAAGTGTCGTTTTGTTCAAACATAAAACGAATTGTTAAGTTCAAACGCTGCCGATGTTTTAAGGCATGAAGAAAAATAAATAAAATATACAACTTATTTTTTATGTGTATTGAGCAATTAGGAATGAAGAAAAAATAAGCAGTTTATTTTAGACGCATTCCTTAATCAAGATTTTATGTTCGATGCTCTCCAAAAAAAGGTAAAATTTTGTCCTTCTCCGAAAGCTGGGCGACATTCAGCTCTATTTTCCAATCAATATCCAGCGTTGGGTCGTCAAAACGAATGCCGCCTTCTTTGGCAGGATTGTAAAAATTGTCACATTTATAGAAAAAAATAGCTTTTTCACTCAACACTACATAACCGTGCGCGAAGCCGCGTGGCACAAAAAATTGCCGCTTGTTTTCACCACTCAAAAGCACGCTGCACGACTTCCCATAAGTCGCAGACTCTGGGCGAATATCCACCGCCACGTCCAACACTTCTCCCTCTATGACGCGTACCAGCTTCGACTGCGCCGCCTCTCCCGTCTGATAATGCAAGCCACGCAGCACGCCAAAAGACGACAAAGCCTGATTATCTTGCACAAATTTAGCTTTAATTCCTGCTGCTTCGAAGGTCTGCGCGTTGTAACTTTCGTAAAAATATCCGCGCTCGTCCTCCCAAACATTGGGTTCAAATATTTTCAAATCCGCAATCTGCGTGTCAATAAATGGCATAAAATCGTTTTTTTTTGCAAATATACAGATTTTTTATAAAAAAAATCGCTACAATCTTTCTATCACGCCCGCTATGCCTTGCCCGCCGCCCACACAAGCCGTGACGATGCCGTAACGTTGGTTTCTGCGACGTAACTCATTGATTATCTGCGTAGTAAGTTTTGCGCCCGTACAGCCGAGCGGGTGTCCCAACGCAATCGCGCCACCATTTACATTGATTAAATCAGGATTCAATCCTGCTTCTTGGATAACCGCGAGGGCTTGTGCCGCAAACGCCTCATTGAGTTCAAAAAGATTAATATCTGACAGTTTTAAGCCTGCTTGTGACAGGGCTTTGGGGATAGCTGCGCAAGGTCCGATTCCCATTACGATGGGTTCGACCCCAGCGACAGCGCAACTTACCAGCCGAGCGATGGGCTGCAAATTGAACTTTTTTACCAATCGCTCGCTCATTACCATCACAAAAGCCGCTCCGTCGGAAGTTTGCGAAGAATTGCCTGCCGTCACCGAGCCGCCCTGTGCGAAAGCGGGTTTTAGCTTCGCCAAGCCTTCTACGGACGTGTCGCGGCGCACTCCTTCGTCTGTCGCTACCGTCCAACTGCGCTCTTGCCGCTTGTTATTTTCTACGAATATTTCATTTACTGTGACAGGCACTATTTCATCTTTGAATAGTCCGCCGTCAATCGCTGCGGCAGCTTTTTGGTGAGAGCGTGTCGCAAACTCGTCTTGCGCATCGCGCGAAATATTAAATTTTTGGGCGACCGCCTCCGCCGTCAGACCCATTCCTACCACATAGTCGGGCGTGTGAGATGCCACCGCATAGCTCGGAGCTAACTTGTAGCCAGTCATCGGTATCATACTCATGCTTTCAGTGCCTCCGGCGATGTAAAGTTCGCCCATGCCTGCACGAATCTTGGCAGTAGCAATCGAAATCGCCTCTAAACCAGACGCACAATAACGGTTGATGGTCATGCCTGCGACGGGTTTGCCGAGGGCGCGGACGGAAATCTGGCGACCGATTTGTAGTCCTTGCTCCCCTTCTGGATTGGCGCAGCCGACTATGACATCGTCCACCAAATTTTTATCAATTTGCGGAAATTGTGACATTAGATGATTGATGACTTCTACCGCCAAATCGTCGCTGCGGTAAAAACGAAATCCACCTTTTCCTGCTTTGCCAACTGCGCTGCGGTAGGCAGCCACGATGTATGCTTCTTGCATAATATTTTTAGTTTAAAATTATTTTTAATATAAATTTGTGACATTTTCTAATCGAATTTTTTGGGTATCTTGTAATCTTTCACATACAGTTTGGTCGGAATGTAAGTATGTACAAAATGCAGTAACAAATTAACGCGCTCCCGATATTCCATGTGATAATCTTCGTGCATTTTTTCTATTTTCTTCAATACAAAATCCAATCGTCGGACAAAATAAGGCGCAAAAGTAGCTGCTCTATCGGGAGCGTTTCGGAGCGTGCTTTCAAACTCTTTGAGTGTTTTCGTCAGCAAAGTCAATGTGAGGTCTATTTCGCCAGCTTTGTCTTTGGTTATCTTCACATATTCGGTGATTCTGGCATTGTATCCGCGCATTTCCATCATTATTTCGCCCGGCGTTTCGTAAACATACTTACTGGTCAAATATTTTTCAATCGAGCTGCGTACACCTTCCTCCATTTTTTTTCTATCGGCATCGTCGCCCAAATTTTCAAAAATAACTTGCTGCTGCAATATGTCATCTTTTTTTACGAGCCGCAACAACAATTTATTTTTTTTCTCTATTGGCATCAACTGGATTGCCATTTCGAGTTCTGAAATTTCTTTTTTTGCTTTTGCCATTTTGCTCTTTTTTTGGTTGTTAATATCAATTTTTAATTTCTCAAAGGCTTGCCTTTTTCGAGCATAAATTGTATCCGTTGCAGTGTTTTTGTTTCGCCGCAAAGAGAAATGAAGGCTTCACGCTCAATGTCTAAAAGATATTGTTCTGATACTTTTTGTGACATAGATAAATCGCCACCACAAAGAACAAAAGCTATTTTTTGAGCCACTTTTACATCGTGTTCGCTGATATATTTTCCCAAAAATAAACTGTGCGTAGCGGTATAAAGTGCCGCCAAACCCGTCCGACCAAGCACTGTAACATCGTTTCTTTCTATCGGACGCACATAATTTTCGGCAAGGCGGAGGACTTCTTTTTTGGCTTCCGAAATATTACGTCCCGCATTTACTACTACTTTATCTTTGGCTTTTTGGAGCAAGCCCAAGCCATACGCCTCGTGCGCAGAAGTACCGACGCTGCCCATCGCAAGGGTTTTGAACCGCTCTATCAAAGTAGGAATCTGGACATCGCCCTCAAAAAAACTATCCGACGTACGAAGCGCAAATTCTTTCGTACCGCCGCCACCCGGAAGCAAACCTACACCGACTTCTACCAATCCAATGTAAGATTCTGCTGCGCAAACTGCTGCATCACAGTGCATTATGGTTTCGCAGCCGCCGCCAAAAACATAACCTTGCGTAGCCGCTACGACGGGAATACTCGAGTAGCGACAGCGCATAGTCATCTGTTGGAAAGCATTGACCGCCATGTTGAGTTCGTCCCATTCTTGCTGATACGCCATCATTGCTATCATCATCAAGTTGGCTCCGACCGTAAAATTAGTCGAATTATTTCCGATTACAATTCCTTTCCAGCCGTCAGTTTCTGCGATTCGGATTGCCTCTGGCAAGCCACGAACGATGCCTTCGCCGAGCGAATTCATTTTACTTCTAAACTCAAAACACAACACGCCGTCGCCGATGTCGTGCAATACACATTCGCTATTTTCATAGACTGGTTTTTTGTCGCGATAATTTTCGAGTGTCACAAATGCGTCTGCATTTCCTAACGATTTGTAGGATTTTGTGACAATATCATAATATTTTTTTGCACCATTTTCAATTTTATAAAACGATGTATGCCCAGCCGCTAACATTTCTTTGACCCAATCGGCTATCGTTTCTCCCTGATTTTCAGCGAGTTGCGTAGCTTCAGCCACCCCAATCATATCCCAATATTGGAAAGGTCCAGCCTCCCACGCGAAGCCTGCGCGAAGTGCGTCGTCTATACTATATGTGTAGTCGGCGATTTCGGGGATTCTATTGGAGGCATAAGCGAACAAGCCTAAAAAGGATTTTTGGAGCAGCTGCGCGCCTTTATCTGTACCCTTAAAAATAGCTTGTATGCGGCGTGGCAATTCTTCGATTTGTTTGCATGTATCTAAAATCGGTAGTTTTTCTTTTGTAGTCGCCTCATAATCAAGTGTTTGCAAATTCAAACTCAAAATAACTGGCTTGCCTGACGCATCTTTTTCGCCTGTTTTTTTATAAAAACCTTGACCACTTTTGTTGCCCAAAAATTTATTGTCGAGCATGAATTGGAGATACTTCGGTATCTCAAAAGTCGCCGCCTGCTCGTCGCTGGGACAGCTGTTGCGAATACCTTTTATCACATTTACTGCCGTGTCGTGACCGACTAAATCGCCCAAACGAAACGTTCCCGTATTCGGTCTGCCGATGGCTGGACCCGTCAAAGCGTCCACGTCTGCGATGCCCAAACCGAGTTCGGTAGTAAGTTGATAGATTTTTGCCATCGCATAAACGCCGACACGATTGGCGATAAAAGCAGGCGTATCCTTACAAAGCACCGTTTGTTTGCCGAGAGTTCGGTCGCCATAGTCCATAAAAAAATCAATTATTTCGGGCGAAGTTTCGGCAGTTGGGATAATTTCGAGCAGACGCAAGTAGCGTGGCGGATTGAAAAAGTGGGTGCCGCAAAAGTGCTTTCTGAAATCCTCGCTGCGCCCGTCGGACATCAAGTGAATCGGTATTCCTGAAGTATTTGATGTCACTAATGTGCCGTTTTTTCTAAATTTTTCTACCTTTTCAAAAAGCTGTTGTTTAATATCCAAACGCTCTACGATGACTTCTATAATCCATTGACAGTCAGCGATTTTTGGCAAATCGTCCTCAAAATTTCCAGTTTTGATATTGGCGACAAATTTTGTATCGTACAAAGGCGCAGGCTTGCTTTTGAGGGCGTTTTGGAGGGACGAGTCGGCGATTCGATTGCGAGCGGTAGGCTTGTTTTTATCCGCTTCAGCGAGGTCAGATGGTAAAATATCAAGCATCAAAACCTCCAACCCAACGTTGGCAAGGTGGCAGGCAATCCCTGTCCCCATCACTCCCGAACCAAGAACGGCAACTTTCTGAATTCTTCTTTTCATTATCTTTATTTTAATATTTTTAACATTTTAAAATTGAAAAATTTGCATTTAGCGAAATTTCGCTGAATACCGCAAATGTAGTGCTATTTTGAATTTCGGCAACAAGATAAGTCAAAAAATAATAAAAAATTTGTCCGAAAGATGCCATTTTTGTACGAATTAGCGATTTAGCACTTTATTTTTAAAAAAATAAAGTACTTTTGTGCCAAAACCAAATGAAATAATGCAACCAAAACCATTTATTAATTATTTTTTAGCTACTTTTTTTTTCACTGTCTTCGCAACGACTGCCCTGCTATTGGACAGTTGTAATTCGGGCAGCGAAAATCCTAAAAATGCGGTTTCTGTGACATCTGCGAAAGCAGCAGATAAGGTTGTGGAAGAACCCAGCAGCCCCTTCGAAGATATGGTATCAACTCTCGAGAGCAACGACCGTGTTATCTGGCAAAAACCCGAGTTGGTAATGACTCTTTTGGGCGATAATTTGATTGAAAAAACAGTAGCCGACATCGGAGCTGGCTCTGGATATTTTTCTTTTAGAATACTTCCGATGGCAAAAAAAGTAATCGGTATTGAGATAGACCGTCGTTTTATTAGCTTCATGGACAGCCTCAAAGTTCGACAGCCTAATTACCTCCAAAGTCGCTTTGAAGCAAGGCTGGCGCAGCCCGATAATCCGCGCCTAAAAGATGCCGAAGCAGATGCAGTTTTGATAGTAAATACTTACTCTTATATCGAAAATCGGGTTGCATATATGTCGAATTTACTCAAAGGAATGTCCAAAGGTGCCAAACTTTTAGTCATTGATTTTAAGAAAAAAAATATCCCGATTGGTCCGCCACAAGAAGTAAAATTAGACGACCGCGAAGTATCAGAGGAGCTAAAAAAAGCTGGATTTCGTGACATTTTGGTAGATGACAAAACGTTAGATTATCAGTATATTGTGACGGCGTTGAAATAATATTTTTTAGGTTAAAGGTTGCTTTTATACTCATAAAAAGTCAAATATCAAACACTCTGAAAGCGAGAAACATATTTCGTATTTTTCTTTTTGACTTTATTTTTAAATATTTTTTTAGAAAAAAATAGTATTAAAATTAGAAAAAAAATAGTAACTTTATGCGGTAAGCAAAAATAACTTTTTGCGCCATTATTTGTTCACATAAAAAACAATTTAAACCATGATGAATGAAGCAATTTCTACCATAATGACCTCAAAACTCGTCACGGTAGCCCCCAACGACCGCCTAACGGCAGCAAAAGATATTTTTCAAAAAAGTCGAATCCATCACTTACCAGTAGTAGATGGAAAAAAATTAGTGGGCATCATCACGACTGGGGACTTGGTGTGGCTCAATAAAAAATTTGACGAGTACGACGAGATTTTAGTCAAAGACGTAATGACCAAAAGATTGGCGACTTTGGAGCCAGATGAGAAAATTGGAGCCGCTGCCGAAGTCTTGTTAGAGCATCTTTTTCACGCAGTACCTATCACTCTTGATGGTGATTTGGTTGGCATTGTCACTACATTTGACATATTAAAATACGAGTTTTCAAAAGAATATCCTCCCAAATAAGCATTTTTTGTGACATTGATTAATTTGATAAGTGACACAGTCACGAAGCCCTCGGCAGAGATGTTGGCGGTAATGTGTTCCGCAGAAGTGGGCGATGACGTGTTCGGAGAAGACCCCACTGTGAACAAGTTGGAGCGCAAAGCAGCGTCTATGTTTGGCATGGAGGCTGCTCTGTTTTGTCCGTCGGGTACGATGACCAATCAGATAGCTATAAAATGTCACACACAGCCCGGAGATGAAATTATTTGTGACGAACTTTCTCACGTTTACCGAGCCGAAGCGGGAGGATTTGCGTTCCATTCTGGCGTTTCGATTCAGTTGGTGCCGGGAAAATTGGGTAAAATCGAAGCCACTCAACTGCCTCAAACCCTAAAAGCGGACTTCGATTGGCTTCCCAAAAGCCGTCTTGTGGTGTTAGAAAATACTTGCAATATGGCGGGCGGCGGATTTTATACCTATCCAGAAATAACGCCTATCAAAGATTTTTGTCGGCAGCACAAGCTCGGACTGCACCTCGACGGAGCCAGAATTTTCAACGCATTGGAAGAAACCAAAGAAAATCCTCAAGAAATTGGCAACCTATTCGACAGTATTTCGGTCTGCTTATCGAAGGGATTGGGCGCGCCTGTTGGGTCATTACTCATTGGTAATCAGCAGTTTATAAGGCAAGCTCGCAGATACCGAAAACTCTTCGGCGGCGGAATGAGGCAAGCGGGATTCTTGGCAGCCGCTGGGATTTTCGCACTCGAAAACAATATCGAGCGACTAAAAATAGACCACCAAAACGCCCAACAGATTGCTGCGCGTTTAGAAAAATTGGACATCGTGGAGCATATCCGTCCCGTAGCTACCAATATTATTATTTTTGACGTAAAACAACCTTGGACAGCAAACTCATTCCTTCAAAAACTTTCTGACCAACATCATCTGAAGGCTGCCGCCTTCGGTCCGCAGACTGTCCGCTTTGTAACACACTTGGATTTTGATGCTGATATGCTGTCACAAACTCTTGATATTTTGTCAAATAAAAATTGGAAATAACGTCATTTTTAGACTATAAATTTTTCAAACACTCCAATAAGCTGTCTTTCCAATAAGGTATTTCTACTCCAAATGCAGCTTTTAATTTAGATTTATCCATCAAACTGAACGGCGGACGAGTAGCTGCGGTCGGAAAATCTGCCGACCGAATCGGAGAAACCTTGCAGGAAATATTCTTGATTTCAAAAATATTTTTTGCAAAATCATACCAACTTGTGACACCTTCATTGCTGAAATTATAAATGCCCGACACGGTCGCAATTTGCAAATCACCTTTTTCGATTTTGTGCAGAGCCGTAAGAATGAAAAACGCCAAATCGCGGGCGTAAGTCGGCGACCCAACTTGGTCATAAATTACCTTCAATTCGGCTCGCTCTTGTGACAAACGCAGCATCGTTTTCACAAAATTATTACCGAAACTCGAATACACCCAACTCGTGCGAAGCACTATACTGCACGGTTGAGCCGCCAAAGCCGCTCGCTCGCTCGCTAATTTTGACTTCGCATACACACCATTTGGCTGTGTAGTGTCGGACTCGACGAGCGGAGTATTAGACGAATTGTGATACACATAATCAGACGAAATATGTACCAAAGGCACTTTGAGAAGTGCGCAAGATTCAGCTAAATTTTTGACTCCTGTGACATTGATAAAATCAACAATATCAGATTCCTCCTCCGCTTTATCTACCGCCGTATAAGCAGCACAGTTGATGCAATAGCTGAACCCAGAACGGCGAAAAAGGCTCAACATTTTGGGCTGATTGGTCAAATCCAACTCTTCTTTGGAAGTGAAATGAAACCTGAATTGAGGAAAATTTGGCGACAAAAATCGAATTTCTTGTCCCAACTGCCCTTCTGCGCCCGTTACCAAAATTGTTACCATGTTTGTAAAATGTGGTTAGAAAAATTTGAATTCATAAAAATAAAATTATTAATTAAGATTTTAAAAAATTCTTAATATATTCTTAAATTTTTATTTCTAATTGATTGCGAAGTATATCCTCCATCGTTTCGCGACTCCTAATAAGGTAATCTTTGCCGTCTAAAAGCAACACTTCCGCAGGGCGAAAACGGGAATTGTAATTACTCGACATCATAAAACAATACGCTCCCGAATTGAAAAAACAAAGCACGTCGCCCTCGATGATTTCCGGAATTACTCGGTCGGTAGCGAAAGTATCTGTTTCACAAATATATCCCACAACGGAGTAAATACGTGGCTTTTCGTCGGTATTGCTCAAGTTCACTATGTGGTGGTAAGCGTCGTAAAACATTGGGCGAATAAGATGATTGAGTCCAGAGTCTATGCCTGCGAAAACAGACGACGTAGTTTGTTTTACCACATTTACTTTGGTCAAAAAATAACCCGCTTCGCTGACCAAAAATTTTCCCGGCTCGAACATCAAAGTCAAATCCCGTCCGTATATTTTACAAAAATCATTAAACCTTTGTGACAGCTGTTTTCCGAGTTCTTCAATATCCGTCGCTACCCCGTTGGGGATATACGGCACCTTGAAGCCCGAACCAAAGTCTATGTATTTTAGGTCTTTGAACCTCGGCGCAATATCCAATAAAATCTCCGCACCTTGCAGAAAAACGCCGACATCTAAAATGTCCGAACCCGTGTGCATGTGCAGCCCTTCTATCTTCAACCCCGTCGCCTCCAAGACGCGCGCGACGTGCGGCATCTGGTAGATAGAAATTCCAAATTTGGAGTCAATGTGACCAGTAGAAATTTTGTGATTTCCGCCCGCCATGATGTGCGGATTGAGCCGCAAGCAAATCGGTACGTCAGGGTGTCGCTGCCCGAACTGCTCGAGGATAGAAATGTTGTCAATATTGATTTTTACGCCCTCTTTCACCGCCATTTCAATCTCGTCAATCGAAACACAATTTGGAGTGTACATGATTTCGGACGGCTCAAAACCAGCCCGAATACCGAGCCAAACTTCCTGAATACTCACACAGTCTAACCCCGCGCCGCAGCCGCGCAAAATCTTCAGAATATTGAGATTACTCAACGCTTTGCAGGCATAATTGATGTGCAAATGCGGCACTTCAAAGGCGTTCATGAGGCGTTCATACTGTCGTTTGATGATGGCTGCATCGTAAATGTAAAGCGGATAGCCGTACTTTTCGCCGATGGTAAGCGGGTCTATTTGGCTCGTCAGAAGATATTTATCTTTAAATAATTGCATAAAAATATTTTGGCAAAAATACAACCAAAAATTTGTAATTTGCATCTTCCAAGAAAAATCAATCTTTACTTTTGACAGAACTTGAACTCATAACGCAGTGCCGACAGCAAAATAGAGCCGCTCAAAAGCTACTATTTGAACGTTTTTCTCCGAAAATGTTGGGCGTTTGCCGTCGTTACCTTCGCAGCGCGGAAGACGCGGAGGACGTGATGGTGGAAGGGCTGTTCAAAGCAATGACCAATCTCGAAAAATATCAGGCGACGGGCAGTTTTGAGGGTTGGGTGCGGCGGATTGTGGTCAATGAAGCCCTCATGTTTTTGAGAAAAAAACATACTTTTGAGCTTTCTTTAGAAGATGCGGTGCTGGCGAATACTTTGCGCAGCGAGGACGACACGCTCGGCGCACTCCATGTAAAAGAAATTTTGAGATTGGTAGAAATATTGCCCGTTGGCTACAAAACGGTATTTAATTTGTATGTGATAGAAGGTTACAAACACCACGAAATCGCAGAATTGCTGAATATCAGCATCAGTACCTCGAAGTCGCAACTGATGATGGCAAAAAATCGGCTGCAAGAATTTATCAAAAAAACGCAACTTTGATGGACCACGAAAAAGATATTTTTGAGCAACTGCACGAGCAAAACAGCTCGTCGCCCAGCGGCGGCGGCGAGCTGCCCGCGCCGTCCGCGCGCGCGTGGGAGCGGCTCGAAACGCGGCTCGAAGACTTCGAGCGGCGACACCCAAAACGCAGAGAGCCACTGTTTCGGCAACAGTGGCTCTCGCTGGCAGTCGTGATAGTCGTTTTTTTGATGCTGACCGCTTTCGCAGCCATTCGGCTGCTGCTGCTTTTTCGGGGGTAGGAAAATGTAATTAGATAACTGACTACCAACTACTTATGCGACGGATTCTGAATTTAAAATAATCTAAATATTATTTTTGTAAGATTATCTTTTGTGTGTAATTTTTTCCATCACATCTAATGACACAAAGATAAATTCCATTTTCAAAATTTTGCATATCTACTTGAAAAGTTTGCGTCCCTTGTCCGTAAGTCGAATTAGTAACCGTTTTGATTTTATTACCTATCATATCATATAGATCGATAGATAACTCATTAGATGTATTCGGAAGTAATACGTCAATCATTGAATAAATACTACTGGGGTTAGGGTAGATTACATAATCAAATTTAGGCTTCATACTTTGTTCGCTCTCTTCGATTTCTCGTTGAGAAACGTCGCCATTAGAGGTAAATCCGTCAGGAGAGGTAATAATTTTAGCAGTTACCTTAGCACCGCCTTTCGCCCAAAAACCAGGTCTGAATGAAATATCCTTACCCGACCTAAAATCTACTCTTGCATTAGACTCTATTCTAAATCCACCCTTATTGTCGGAAACTATATCGTCGATAGCGTCCCTTCTAACATCTCCTACATACATACTCCCTACCACAGTTGATGCTCCGCTGGATGTAGCGGCGGTATATCGGTAAAGATAAGAGTCACCACCATCGTTGCAAACAAAATCTGATCCATTTGCGCCATCTAAAATAACTTTTTTATTAAAAGCAAACCAAACATCATTTGCTCGACCCAATAAAGAATTATTTGTATTTGTTATCGCTCTGCTATCTTTCATGTCGTTTGCCAGTACATCAACTCCATTTTCGGCAGCCGTGTAGTGTACCATACCCACAGAACCTGTGACAGGAAAAGACGACTGAAGTCCCGTACTTCTATCTTCCCAATCTTGCCATATCTTATCAATCATATTGTGATGAAGGTAAAATATAGGGTCATTCGGGGAAGCTTGTTGGTTCATAGTTCCTCCGACCCACACATGTACCCTGTCGTGATAGTGCTCCAGACGATGCGAAAAATCTGTTGAAAATGTCGATTTATCCAACGTATTTAGCCAAAAACTTGATAAATTTAAGCAATTATTTATATCAACGGTGTTGGCTAAATATGGGAACGAACCACTGGCAGCACACGACGATCCGGGCAAACATCTTGTAAAAGTAAATCCGGGTAATTTTGAAATACTTAAAAAATCTGTATGCCAAACTGATGAAACGGTATTATCGGTTCGCCAATCCCAATAAGGCACTGACAAATAAGACGTTGTGGACGTCGCATTTCTAACATACCATTCAAAATTTAGTAAAAAAAATCTGTGCCAAGGTAGAAATTGCTCTCCTGTAAATGCTTGAGTTTGAATATCTCGTGTATGTATTATGCTATTAAAGTGATTACTATGGTCTGAAGCCAACGTGAACCATATTCCGCTCACTCTCAACGCGTTAATTGCCAACCTGTAATCAGACATCTCCTTACTTGTAAACTCCCTGTAGTCTTTACGTATAGATTGAGCAACTATAATATTACTATGATTGAGAGATAAATTCATTGAGATTATTAAGAAAAGTGCTATTTTTTTCATTAGTTTATTCTTTTTAGTTTGCATGAAGAAATATTATCACTGTCCCCAAGCCATAATTCAGTACTGCTAATCTTTAAGACTTTGACCGCCATTGGGTAATTAGAAAAAATTCCTTCTGAAAATGTCAAATTTCCGTCCTTTAGTGATACTCTACCTTTTTCGATGTTTGCCAAACTAACATCGGGAACATTAGCATTAGAAACTCCACCCCAAAGAAAGGGAATAAAAACTCCATCTTGAAGTATCTGAACGCTTTCTTTATACGCTCCAAATATATTCCGCCCAGTGACATCATCGCCTTTGACGGTTTCTCCGATATCAGAACGTAATATTTCATACAATCCCCATTTTCCGACGTATGGAGTGAACGGATTACTTTCAACTGCTTTTTTGCAGCAAGACGAAAGCATAAGAGTTAAAATTAAGATAGGTAATAGTCGCATATCAAATTATTTTTTTTGATTGTTGATAATTTGGTTTAATTCGACATTTTCCTTTTCCAATTTTTTAACTTTTTCCTCAAGATTTATGAGATGTAAAAATATCTCTTCAATTTTTTCCTGTTGCAAAGTGGTTATCTTTCCAAGCTCAAATCCTTCCTCTTTCACTAAAGTTTCTGCGGACGGCATATTTGGTAAATGCTTATTCTTCGTAACAAACTTTTTTACGTCGGTCAATGGCATTAGCTTATAACTACTGTCAAATACATAATCACACCAAGAACCCGTAGTACACAATTCAATTTTTAATTCTTGTGCTTTGATACCTCCGTTTACATACAAACGAAACAATGGATCATTAGAGGGAAAATTTTCAGTTCCCATTCCTACCTTGTCCCCGTCAGAAACAACTAACGTTTTAAAGTTATTTTGCTGCGTTCCAAACTGTACTTTTCGGGTATTAAAGACGTTGTTGGTATTAAGGTTAAAAATCATACGCGGGCTTGCCGTTGCCCGAAATACAATATCTCCCTTACCAATAGCTCCCCAGTCGCCCCCCTGCTTCGCAATAGCTATGCTCAACCTACCATTTGGATTAGCTATTTGCATACTCGGAGAGTATGTATCAGTGGTACTACTATTCCAAATAATGAACGGTACGTTTTGAGCTTCACCGTCCGTTGGTAGTGTGTTTATTGCACTCCCAACTATTACCCGAGAAGGATTCAATGTTTGCCCAAATAAATAAGTTGGAGATACAAAAAGAAATAAAAAAATACTTTTAAGATTCATAATACTAAAAATTTAAAAATGAGTTTAAATAAATTATCGACACAAAGATAAGTCCGATAGTATATAGGAAAATTGTATTTTTCTTCTTTAAATTTGTACTTTTGGACTATTTTCTTCTCAATATCCAATAATCCTGCTCTATGCCCCAAATGACTGCTTTTCCCTCAAAATGCTCCAAAATTTCAAAATATTCTTTGAATAATTTATTCATAAAATGCTGCGGCTGAAATGCCGAAAAGACCCGATGCCCCTCTTTTACATTTGCCCTGACCACCAGTTTATCACTATCAAACAACTCTTTTTCTTTTTTAGTCAATTTATTTTTAAACGCTTTTCCTTGAGTAGTAATCAATAATATACTGCTTGGCTTCGAAATTCTAAAAAGTTCGTTTACCCATGTGTGATGTTTCTCTTCAGACAAGTGAGTAAAAATAGAAATCCCAAGCACCGCGTCGAACATCTCATCGTCATAGTGCAATGGCGGCGAAATACTATTTTGAGAAAAAGTAACCCCACTAATATTTTTCGTACACCAATCAATCGTTTCTGGATTATAGTCCGTCCCAAAAATATTTGCGTCTTTTCCAAGTATCAGAGGTAAATGTCTTACAACTCTTGCGGGTCCGCAGCCCCAGTCTAAAAAGTTGGCGACTTCTAAAGTTTTATACTTCTGTATTCTATCCGACACCCATTTAGCCGTATCTGCTCCACCTTGATAGTATTTTTCGTAGTCCAAATGAAATGCCTCAAACATCATGTAATCAGGCGGAAGTTTTACATTCGGATTTTTGAGCAAGAACAACTTATTCTTTGTCTTATTTTTTGGGTTTTGAATCCAAAATTTTAGCTTATCAAGGCTGTGCATCAACCCAAATTCTCTCAAATAATGTATCAAGTTAATTTTACTAAACATATCTTTTTATTTATTTACGTTGCTTGGGAGGATACCCGTTTTCTGCTTGAAGAACTTGGAAAAATGTGCGAAATCCGAAAAATTGAGCTGATACACAACTTCTTTAGGCGGCAGCTGGTCGTATATCAATAGTCGTTTGGCTTCTTGTACGATGCGTTGGTGCAGATATTCCAAAGATGTCAAGCCCGTAAAAGTAGTGACTATTTCGCGGAGTTTTTTGTCTGTCAAAAATAGTTTCGCAGTATAAAACTCTATTTTGTATTCGGCTCTAAAATTTTGCTCTACTAAATTTCTGAAAAATAAAAAAGTATCTATCGCCGCAATATTTTTATTGCTCTCCACCGTCGCCGTTTGTTGGATAAATTGCTGACATTTACAAAAAATAATATTCAGATAATTTCCTAAAATAGTGAGCTTCATCGCTTCAGAACTAAAATAATCTTTTTCCAACATGGTTATCAAACTCAACAAGGAAGCAAAACTCTCATCGGTCAAGTAAATAATAGGCGCGCTCTGATTGAGTTGGTAATTGCCCAATTCAATCATAAAAGACTTACTTTCGTTTCTACTCAAAAAAAAGTCCTCCAAAAACATCAACACATAGCCCGACGAAATAGGGTTTCTACTCAACTGGTGAACCTGATTCGGCAAAATAAAATGAAGACTTTTGGCAAAAAAAGGGGTAGTCAGAAAGTCAATCGTGTGCGCTCCATCTCCCTCCTCGAAAATAAATATTTCCCAATAGTTGTGACGGTGCAGCTTTGAAACGTCGTATTCGTTAGAATGGCTAATCTTTTCAAACTTAAAACCAAGTTTATCTTCTAACAAATGGGTTTCAATATCTTTAATTTTGGATATATCTTTAGCCATAAACACAGTATTTTAAAGGTTTATTTGAATAAATCCGAATATACACAAACGCCAGATTCCCGAATTGTGCCAGTCACGGCAAGAAAAAATCACATTCAGCAAGTAAAACAATCCGTTACCCCACAAAATCCTACTTTTTCTTTTTGGCTTTTATCGTACATCCGATGGCGCGCGTAACGCCCGGCTCGGGGTCTTCGCCTTTCAAAAGGCTGTTCAGGGCGCGCTCCGCAAATTTTTCGTAGGCTTTGCTGCCGTCTTCGGCACTGTCGTCAATCGCTCCTATATATTTTACAGTGAGTTCTTTGTCCAAAATAAAAACGTGTGGTGTACGGGTAGCACCAAACAATGGATATATTTTTTGCCCGTCGTCAAAGAGATATGGAAACGGATATTTTTTCTTTTTGGCGACCGATTTCATCATTCCGAAGCTGTCTTCGGGTTCTATCTCGGGGTCATTGGGATTGATGGCGACGACGGGAAAGCCCTGCGGCTTGTACTTGTTGTCGAGCGCGATGATGCGAGCTTCGTACATTTTTGAGTACGGACAGTGATTGCAAGTAAAAACGATAATGTAGCCTTTTACGTCCTTCATATTTGCCAACGAAAACATAGTTCCGTCCACATTTTTGAGCTTGAAGTCAGCGGCTTTTTCTCCGATTCCATAACCTTTTACGGCTTCTATTTGCGCGTGAAGGGTCGCAAAAATGGATAGAAAAAAGACGAGTAAAAATGTTAATTTTTTCATAATTTTTTTAGTTTAAAAAATGATTTGATGAGCTGACAGGTTTATTTTATAAATATTTAGGAGGCAAAGCTACTTTAATTGTGTCACAAAGTTTTCCAAGTCTTCAAAATTTTCAAATTCTTGCTCGTGGAAGATACTCTTTTTTCCTTTGTAGCACAGCGTGGCTGGAATCGCGCCCGACCAACTCGGATTAATTTTTTGAATCCAAGCGTTAGCGTTTTTGTCACTCAAAAGAACGACAAAAGACTTGATTTTGTTTTTCCGAAGGAACGGAATTAACTTACTTTCGAGTTGAGTCCCGAAATCCAAGCTGACAAGAACGACTTTTAGGGGATTTTTTTGGTTTTTTTCGGTCAATTCCTCAAAAAAAGGCAGCTCTGCTACGCAAGGGCGGCACCAAGTCGCCCAAAAATTGA
>JAYWGG010000226.1:0-1803 GCA_043778415.1 Saprospiraceae bacterium | reverse complement strand
GCACTTGATTTTTTTGGTTACTTTTTTTATCAAGAAAAAAAGTGACAAAGACCAAGTAAATAGCTACAAAAATTAAGCTCAAATGAGCCAGTCAAAATATTTCTGCGTAACATCAGTTAGTAATATTCCTAAACAGTTTTTTCTATCAATTAGTTATCTCAAAAAATATTACGAGCTACTGACTATCATACCGTTTGCCAAAAGCTCGAGGACGTGAGTTCGGCTCGTGCTGGCATCGTAGGAGCCGTCTTCGCCTGTTGCGGACTTGCCGGAGGCGATGTAAATAATCCAATCCGAGTCAATCGTAGCGACCGACTGTACGATAATGCCGTCCGCCGTCACGACCGTCCCTGCGATGGTCTTTCGTGCCAACGGTTTGCCGACTTTGGTATAAGTCGCCATCACATATTCGTAGTTGAGCAAACTCGCTTTCCAATACACGACCGCTCGCACTTCGCCGGTGTTGGGGATTTTGAAACACGGCACATATTCGGTGAGTTCTTCGTCCTCTTCTTCCAGCTCATCGGGGATATACTGACGAATGGCAGCCGAAGACAGTGGCTCATTTTGTAGGCTAAAATTGCGTGCAGAATCCTCCGCCACCGTGAGCGGAAGTTCGATTTCTGGAAATTTGGCTAAAAAAGAAGAAAAACTAACTTTTGGTTCGGGTGTATCCATTTACACTTGACGTTGTTATTTTGATAATATCATTTGACATTGCAAAGGTAATGATTTTTGTTTTTCAAAAATATTAAATATTTGTTTGCTCAAAAAATAGCAGCGAAGAAAAAATAAATTGACTTAGGAATGAAGAGAAAATAAGGTACTGAATATTGTGACGCAGAATTTTGGGTCGAAACAAGGCAGATTTGAGGCGCGATGCCGTACATCGTAACGAAAATCTAACGCAGTTTTGGCTCAAAAGACAAGTCAGAATACAGTAATTTATTTTGGACGCGTTCCTAAGCAACTAAAAATTAACCACTAAAAACTAAAAACTATTTACTTGACCACTTTCCATTATATTAAAAAACATGAATACGATGCGTATTGACATATTAAATCCTAAAGCTGTAAGGCTCTTAAAAAACTTGGCAGACCTGAAACTAATTACTATTCAAGACGAATCCAAAAATGGTTTTGCAAGTGTCTTGAAAAGATTGCGTAAAAAAGCCAAGTTAGCACCTACATTGGACGAAATAACCAGCGAAGTGGAACTGGTGAGAAGCAACCGCTATGCGAAATAAAATTTGTAGAATTATTATTGACACTAACCTTTGGATTAGTTTTCTAATCACAAAAGATTTTGTAAAACTTGATGAAATTATTTTTGCAAAACAAGGAACATTAATTTTTAGTCAAGAATTACTCGACGAATTTTTGGCGGTTGCAAAACGACCAAAATTCAAACGCTTCTTTGCAACTGCAGACATTGAAGAAATACTCGAAACCATCGAAGAGTACGCAGACTTTGTAGAAGTTCAGACGGAAGTAGCAGTTTGTAGAGACCCTAAAGATAATTTTTTACTCTCATTGTCAGTTGACGGAAACGCCGACTTTTTATTGACTGGTGATAAGGATTTATTAGATATTGTCAAATTTGGCAAAACATCAATAACGACTATTTCCAATTTTCTTCAGGATAAATAGCACAGACCACAAAGTTCTTTTAATCAATATTTCTCCTACCGCACCAGCGTCACGTCGCCCGACGTGACGAATGATTTTCCGTTGGCGCACACGCCTTTGAGGACGTAAATATACACGCCTGCGTCGAGGCGACTGCCGTTCAGGGCGTTGCCG
>JAYWGG010000225.1:0-18018 GCA_043778415.1 Saprospiraceae bacterium | reverse complement strand
AAAAATTGGTAATAAAAAAGGATTTGAACCCAAAACTTGGTAAGGAAAAAAGAAAAATAAGATACTTTCCTCCATAGTTACCGAATAAAATTTTTGTTGTAGTTTTATGATTAATCACGTTTGTCACCTCACTTTTCGCCCCAGCGACGAGCAGCATCTGGTTCTTAAGCAAGAATGTAGCGTTCTCGCCGACGGCGACTTTGAAGTTTCGATGGTCGCGGTAGGCGCGCTCGTCGGGCATCGCGAAGATATACACCTCTATAATGTGGCGTTTCCGAAAAGTCGCTGGCTTCGAGGGCGCAAACTCCTCAAAGCTATCCAACAAAAGTCGCGCGAAATAGATGCTGGCATCTACCATCTGCACGACCCCGCACTGCTCGGGATTGGTAAAAAACTAAAAAAAGACGGTAAAATAGTCGTTTATTCTTCGCACCGCGACGAACCGTTGGCGCGAACAAAAAAACACTGGCTGCCAAAATTTTTGAGAAAAATTCCCGCAGGAAGGATAGCACGGAAAGAAAATCGAGTTTTTTATCTCTTTGATGGCTTGGTGGCAAGCTCCACAGCACTCAAAAAGCGGTTTTTAGCCTTTCACAGCGCAGTCGTGGAGGTGTCGGACGACCCCAAAACTTGGGAATCAGAATCCAAAAAACTGTTGGTACTTTATCGCAAACTGGTGACTCGTGAGCGGTATGGATACTCTTAAATAGTTTTTAGTTTTTTATAAACAGTTGGTAATCAATAATTTACATCGAATCGCAAACATCGTTTGTTGCAATTTAGTTGCCAAAACAAGTTTATTGCTTCGCTTTGACTTCCCCCTTGATGTATAAAATACTTCGCAAATTAGGGTCGCTGTTGTCGTAAAGCACGATTCCCTGCTGCAACTGCCCTAATTTTTTGGAACTATTGAACTCTACCCGAACCGTAGCGGACGCACCGACGGCAATAGGCGTGTGCGGATAGTCGGCTACCGTACAGTCGCATCGGGACTTTGCCCCCGAAAAAACAAGCGGATTAGAGCCGATATTGGTCACTACAAATTCGCCAGAATAAATTTTTCCTTCCTCCATCTCTCCGAAGTCAAACGTCGTTTTGTCCCAACTAACAGAGGTCAAAATAGCGGCGGTTTCTGCCGAGTCGGCGTTTATCTGGGCGTTGGGCTGTAGCTTAAGTTTGGCGTATTCGAGGACGAATTTTTTTTCTTGGGGCGATAGATTGGCAAAAATCTTGCTGATGGCATCGTCCAAATCTAACTCTTTGAACTGCCGCGCGTACGCCAGCACCTGTTGTTTTTGGGCAATATTGAGTTCGGGAAGTATTTTTTTGAGTTTCGTTGGGTCAGTTTCCGTCTGCGCCGAAGCACTTACAAAAATCAAAATGCCAAGCAATAGGAGTAGCCAACTTTTCACAGAGAGAGTGTTTTGTTCTGAATAAAAAAACCGATGAGGTTCGCAAAAATAGAGAAATCATATTAAAAAATCATATAATTTATAAAAAAATATTTATTAAACTGTAAAAATATCTTCAAATATTCATTCGGATTTTAAATTCTTTGGGTAAATAATTGTTGCTGCGATTGCCCAAATTTTTTATCCAACCCAAATTCAAGCCTTCGTAACGCACCAAAAGCCAACCTTTGGGAGCATTTGTTGGCGCAATTTCTTCTTTTTTCAAAAATTTCAGTGCAGTTGCTTTGTCCAATTCTACCGAATGCAAATCGGGGTGAATCTCCACGCTCAACGCAAGCGCGTGGCTCGGGATAAAGTCTTTTCCCTTAAAACTTCCAATCTCCAAGCCCAAAGATTTGCGTTGCAAGGCAGCATCAATAAGTTGAATATTGCTAATTTGTGACGTGCAAACGGCGACAATTTCTTGGTTGTGTTTCAAAAAAAAGGAAAATTCATCGGGAAATAAAAAATAAGGTTTTAAGATTTCGACTTGCGCTTGCGGGAGTTTTTGTAGATTGGAAAATTTTAAATTTTTTGGAATTATTATTTCTGCCGATGCTGATTTTTTTCGCAGAGCCGACAAAAAAAAGCCTTCGCCTTTCGTCCTGTGTGGATAAAACTGGTAGCCGTGCGTTTTTTCTACGATGTTCCATTCGACTGGAAGCTGCAACCTAATTAGCTCAAAATCAAACTCTTGTATCAACCAAGCGACATTCTCCGAATTTTCGGCATCGTTGTAGGTGCAAGTAGAGTATAAAAAAACGCCGTCCTGTTTGAGCAATTTTGCAGCTTCCGACAAAATTCTTCGCTGCCGAGCGGCGCAGTGTTGCACCGCTTCGGGCGACCACTCGCCTGCCGCCGCCGCATCTTTTCGGAACAATCCTTCGCCGCTACAAGGAGCATCTGCCAACACAAAATCAAAAAATCCCGCCAATTTTTCAAGATTTTCTACCTCGTGGTTGCAGATTATTGTGTTCGATAATCCAAATTTTGTGACATTTTCTTTCAACACTTCCACACGGCTTTTTATTACTTCATTCGCCAGCAACAAACTGTGTTTGGAAAGCAGCGAAGCCAGCAAAGTCGTCTTGCCGCCCGGCGCAGCGCAAAGGTCAATTCCGACCACATCTCGCTCCAAATCAATGGTTTGTCGCACAGCCTCCGCTACAAACATCGAAGAGGCCTCCTGCACATAGTACGCGCCCGCATGAAACGCAGGGTCGAGCGTAAAAATAGGTCTTTCGGAAAGATAATATCCATCTTTGCACCACGCAACTTGCTCTAAATCAACATTTTGCGCAGCTTTCTTCAAAATATTGTACCGAATACTGACAGGCGACGGCAGGCGCAAAGACTCCAAAAAGCGGTCTGATTCGTCGCCCAAATCGGCTCTAATTTGCTTCTCAAAAGCCGCAGGCAACGAAAGAATCATAATAAAATTATTTTTTTAGTCATTTTGTGACGTTATATAAGATTTGATAAATCCCCATTTTTAGCAAAAAGCGAATCTACTTTTTCTTTCACTTTTTTGTCCACCACCAACGGCGGCGCGTGGTGCGGCTTGATGCGAGCATCTATTACCAAAGCACTTCGGCAGCCCCAATGTTTATATTCCGTGAACGAATCTACACCGTGAATATCGTGCGACGGATTGGCGCGGGTGAACGTAGTCCACACAAAATTATTCACTGTGGCAGCCGCAAACTCACTGTCGTCGGTCAAAATAATCAACGGAACTTGCTGAAAATCAAATCGTTGCAAATATTTACACAAGTTTTCTGCTTCTTCGTAGCTGCTTTTGGAGTCCGAAAAAACAGGCGATTGAATGGCTAAAATCCCGCGTTGAATGAACACAGGTTTTGTGAATCCTTCGGGCAACGAAAATTTATCGGGCAGCTCGGTAGTCAGCTCGCGCAGTTTTTTTCCGCAGCAAGCCATGATGACTTTCGAGCCTGCATTCCAGCCCGAACCCGAATAATCCAGCGTATCCATCGTAGTTTTGGTCTGAAAATGCAAGTCGCGTTTCCAGTCAATTCTTTCCAAAATGTGACTAAAAAAGTTGCCAATGTCGTGTGTATCCAATTTCGGTACGTCGCCCGCCGCCGCAATGATAAGAAATTTTGCCAAAGAAGTCTGCCCACTGCCCAAAATTCGGTTCGCAATGGTCAAAATTTCCTCTGGCTGCCGCTCCCGAAACGGCATATATCGCTCCTGCCCAATCGCCAGCAACAACGGGTGAACGCCCGCCGCATCAACGGCATTTATCTCTACCAAACCCGGAAACTCTTGCGGCGCAAGGTCTTTCACGATTTCGTGAATCAAAAATCCAAAACCGCTGTCTTCCGCAGGCGGACGACCAACGACCGTGAAGTGCCAAATTGCATTTTTGCGATAATACACTTTTTCAACGTCCATCACCGGAAAGTCGTGCTGCAAACTGTAATAGCCCAAATGGTCGCCAAACGGACCTTCGGGCTTTTTTTCGCCTTTCCGAATCACGCCCGTAATGCAAAAATCAGCGTCGGAGGAAAGCGTAAAACCGTTCACGACATCGTAGCGGAACCGCCGCCCGCCTAACATTCCTCCAAAAGTGACTTCGGGCAAGCCTTCGGGCAACGGAAAAATCGCCGCCAGCGCATGGCTCGGCGGTCCGCCAACAAATATGGAAGCACGAAAAGGCTCGTCGAGCAAATTATATTTGGTGTGATGAACGCCGATGCCGCGATGCAACTGGTAGTGCAACCCAATTTCTTGGTTGTTGAGGTACTCATTGCCAGAAAGTTGTATTCGATACATTCCGATATTGCTGCCCATCACGCCGCGTTTGTCGGGGTCTTCGGTATAGACTTGCGGCAGCGTGACGAATGCGCCGCCGTCCATTCCCCAAGATTTTATTTGCGGCAGCTGGTCAATCGTAGTCGTACCGAAGCGAACAGGCGTGCCGAGCCGACTCCGCAGCGGCAACGCCGTGAGAGCCGTGAGCGGCGCAGAAGCATAGCGAAGCGGATTTTTGAAAAATCGTGTTGGGTCAATTTTCAGCTCGACCACGCGCTGGACTTTGTCCAACGTATGTCGAAAAAGCCATTTCGCTCGCTCATTGGTGCCGTAGATGTTAGAAACTGCCTGAAACGGACTTCCTTTGACGCGCTCGAACAAAATCGCGGGTCCGCCCGCCTCAAAGACGCGGCGATGGATTTCCGCCATTTCGAGATTGGGGTCACATTCTATTTTGATTCTGCGCAATTTTCCGTGTCGCTCCAAGTCCGCCACACAATCCGCCATACTTCGATATGCCATTATTTTTATTTTATCTTTGAAACAAAAAAAAATGTGAGTAGTTTTGTGGGTGAATAAAAAAATCTACTTTTAGCATCTATGAACACCGAACAGTTTCGCGAATTAGCTCCTACCATCGTCACAGAGCCGGGCGTGTATCGTTTTGTGGACGCAAAAGGTACGATTTTGTACGTCGGGAAGGCAAAAAACCTCCGAAATCGCCTTGCGTCCTACTTCGGGGAGCGCAAAGATAGGTTGGCAAAGACGCGCGCCCTCGTCAAAAACGCTCACCACATCGAAACAACCATCGTAGAAAGCGAACACGACGCACTGCTGCTCGAAGCCAGCCTCATCAAAGAGTACCAGCCGCGCTACAACGTGATGCTCAAAGACGGCAAAACCTATCCGTATATCTGTATCAAAAACGAGCGTTTTCCGCGCGTTTTCATCACGCGCCGCGTGATAAAAGACGGCTCTACTTATTTTGGACCTTATGTGTCAAAGCAGCAAGTGTTTATTATTTTGGAACTTATCAAAAATCTTTTTCCGCTCCGCAACTGTACTTTCAATCTTTCTGAAGAAGTCGTAGAGAAGCGAAAAGTAAAAGTTTGCCTCGAGTACCACATCAAAAACTGCATGGGCGCGTGCGCGGGTTTGGAGAGCGAAGTCAGCTACAACGAAAAAATAAGCCAGATAAAAAGTATGCTCAAAGGGCATTTTGCGGCAGTAAAGAGCTACCTGAAAGCCGAAATGCAACGCTACGCCGAGCGATTGGAGTTTGAAAAAGCCCAACTTTTGAAGGAAAAAATGTTGGCTTTCGAGGATTATCAGGGCAAAAGTACGGTGGTCAGCACCTCGATTACGAATGTGGACGTGTTCAGTATTGCGACGGACGAGAAAATGGCTTATGTCAATTATCTTGGCGTAGCCAACGGCGCAATCATCAGCACCTACACGCTCGAAATGGAAAAAAACTTGGACGACGAAGACGAGCAGGAACTTTTTGCCTTCGGCATTTCGATTCTTCGAGAAAAATTTCGCAGCACCAACACGGAGTTGATTTTGCCTTATCAGATGGAACTTTTGGAGAATGGATTGACGATTACGGTACCCAAAATAAACGATAAGAAAAAGCTGCTCGAGCTTTCCGAAAAAAACGTGCAGTATTATTTGCTCCAAAAAAGAAAAGAAGAAATCAATCGCCAGAGCAAGCAAACGTCCGCCGAGCGAATACTCCGCACCTTACAGTCGGACTTGCAAATGACGGATTTGCCGATGCACATCGAGTGCTTCGACAACTCCAATCTGCAAGGGACGAACCCCGTGTCGGCGTGCGTCGTGTTCCGCAACGCCAAGCCCGCCAAGCGCGACTATCGGCACTACAACGTCAAGACGGTGGAAGGTCCCAACGATTTTGCTACGATGGAGGAGGTGGTCACGCGCCGCTATCGCCGCCTGCTGGCGGAGTCTTCGCCGCTCCCGCAGCTCATTATTATTGACGGCGGCAAAGGGCAGCTCGGCGCAGCCGTCAAAAGTCTGCGCGGACTCGGCATTTTGGAGCGCGTAACGGTGGTCGGCATTGCGAAGCGATTGGAAGAAATATTTTTTCCGGGCGACAGTATTCCGCTTTACATCAACAAGAAATCGGAATCGCTCAAACTTATCCAGCAAGCCCGCGACGAGGCGCACCGCTTCGGCATCACGTTTCACCGCAACCAACGCTCCAAAAATTTTATCGGCACGGAGCTGACGGGCATCGAAGGTATCGGCGAAAAAACATCTGAAAAACTGCTCTCACATTTTGGGTCTGTCAAAAAAATACAGGAGGCGACGAGCGAGGATTTGCAAGCCGTCATCGGCAAAGCCGCCACCAAACAAGTGATACGGTATTTTACGAAAGAAAAATTGGAGGAATGAAAAAGGGAGCGGGCAAGGGCGTTTTTATACAACCACAAATAATGCTGTAAAAATACTTATTGCAAAGATAAGATTTTTTTATGGTGCGTCGCAAGTCTGGCATTTGTAGTATAGTTCGCCTCGCAGTTTGCGGCTTGACGCAGCAGCAATAGTTCATCTATCCTCGCGATTACTGAAGAAATTTAGAAAAAATTTGCCACGAGCGGTTATTTTAAAAGCGTCACATCTCCTTGATATTTTTTAATAATTCCCTTACCAAAAGTTACTTCGATGGCATAAACAAACACTTGTGGGACGAGTTCCTGTACTAAAAAATTTCCGTCCCAGCCTTGGGTTTCTACGTTGGGAGCAATATTTTCTGCATAGTACACCTGCCTTCCAGAACGGTCGAATATGGACATTTTATTGATTATTTTCAGATTTTCTCCGCCGAACACTGTAAAATAATCATTGAACCCGTCGTTGTTCGGAGAAAAAATATTTGGAATAAATACTTCATTATTTTGCAGTTTGAGTGCAGTCATCGCAGAGGCTTGGCAATTATTCGTGTTGGTGACAGTCACTTTATAAACAGTCGTTTTGTCTGGCGACGCGACGGGACGAGGGCAGTTGCTACAAGAGAGTGAACTGCTTGGCGACCAGACGTAAGTATAATTTCCGATTGGACTCACATCAGCAAACAAAGAAATAGTGTCGCCTTCAGATACTTGGGATTGAGGTGGCAGAATGGTCAGCGCAATCGGTGTATCTAAAATTGGCGTATAGAAAGCTGTAGCCTTGCAAGTGTTAGCTCCTGTTGCTACCAAACTCCACGAAGTGCCGATAATGGGCAGAATACGGAGGCTGCTCGCGGTGTCACCAGTATTCCAGACTACGCTCGGAGCATTCGTAACAGCGGTAAGTGTAAGGCTGTCCAAGTTGCAAAGTGGCTTATTGGGTGCAATCGTGACACTCGGCGCGGGCAGAAATTTGACTACGAGCGTATCGCGAAATTCTTTTGTCTTGCAGTTACTCGCCAAATCCCCTTGCACGGTAATCACATCGCCCTCCTTGACGGTAGCCAAAAACAGTTTTGAACTATCGCCACCTACACTATTTCCATTGACCGCCCATTGGTAGCTGTTAGAACTGTCAAAATATCTATCCAACGGAAAGTATAAGTAAACGCTGTCTTTATTACAGATGGGAGAAGATAATATTTTAACTTCTGAAGGCAAATTAAATATGAATAAGGTTGTTCTTTTGCAACAGCCTTCCTTGTTACAGATTTCGTAACCAACCAGAAAATATGGCCATGCTGTGAGATTGGTCAGAGTGAAAGTAATCAGCCCCTGCACGGTATCCGCATAGGCTGTTGCGTCTACATAATTATAGTCTTGAACAATTATTTTTAAGGAACTAATATCTATTTCGCCGGGTATGGTATCGTTTTTTAAAACATCAATCGTCAAACTAGCACTATCCGCACAAATAAGAGCTAAATCCCTCCCTAACCTAATATCGTTTCCAACTTTTATCGTCTTGATGAGGCTGTCTTGAAGAATATTATTTTTAAAATAATACAGCGTGACGTTGTAGCTTTGAGCGAGGCTATAAATGTGTTCGGGAGCGGCTTGGGAGGAGGTAGCACCATCGCCAAACTTCCAAAATAAAGAGTCTATACCAACAGGATATGCCGCTACGAAGGTCGCAGACTGGCTGGCGCAGGCTGTTTTTACCTCAAAATCCTTTTTGTTCTGAAATTCAATATCATAAAATTGAGGAAAGCTATAACCAAATCCGTCGTAGAACGCGTAAAAGGTAAAATGAAATATAGATATGCCGCAACCTTTCCCTTTTTTATTCGGAAAATCAATCATTCGCAAGGATTCGCCACTATTACAGTAGATTTTTCCATCAGAAGCAAGCTGTAGCTGCCCCGTGTACGGCAATGAATCACGGACGCTGACAGCACTTGCTTCGATATTAGCCGCCTCTAAATCATATTGCTTGAGTATCCATGATAAGTCTCTATAAGAAGTACCTACAAGTATCGTATGCCTGACGACGGCGTATAAAAGTTTGCTGTTGGGAGAAAACTCTAATGTCTGTGGATAAAAATTAGCCCCTGCAGAAATTGTTCGGAGATTTGATAATTTTCCCGTTGCGTTATCAAAATCATATAAGTCAATTATTGAGGAGGATGTAGATATCGCCAAGGTTTTGTGGTCAGGTGACACTTTTACATTTAACAAGCCCGAGTAGTACAGCGAATAGTAAATACCGATAGCTTGCTTGTGGTGCAGAATTGGGGGCGAGTTTGCCGTGACTAAATAGAATAAAAATTCATCAGAATCACCTTTGTGAGCAATCACCCAAACATCTCGACCATTGGCGTGCGGAACAGCCGTTAGATGTTCGGTCACATCAGCTTGCAAAAGATTATTTTTGCTGCTCACACTTCCCAAGCCACCGTTGGCGGACATATCCACTTCTGAATATAAAAGGTCGCTTTTGTTAAATGTCTGCTGATTTAAAATAGCCCATACCCCAAAGATATAATACAAACTGCTGTTTGGTTTTCGTACAATCAAGCCAGACTGCACACCACCACTGCCGGTCAACCCTTTTCCATACTGCATAGGTTGCCCAAATTTATCGTAAGCAATTAAGCCGCTCGTAGAAAAAATCAAATTGCCCGACGAGTCAGAAATAGTTCCACAGCCTGAGTTCGTTAGAAACTTACCAGCATCGACAAAATGTGGAACAGGCGTACTAAAATTTAGCCCGTATCGAGAGCCAAACATCCAGTTGTTGGCATGAAGACTTTGAGCAGTTGCCCAGCCGCAGCAGGCAAAAAATAGCATCGTTAAAATAGTTTTTTTCATTAGATTTATTTTTGTAGCTTTAACAGAACGTTGGCTTGCGATGAGTGTAAAACTCGCTGATAAAGTTACAAAAAATAATTAACAACGTCACTATAATTCGTATTTTTTTAAAATAATTAACATTTGAGCTAATTATTTTATCCTTTTCCTCACTCCGGACTTATTTCGTCCAGCGTTAAAAATGTCACATTTCCGAGTGTTTTTAAAAAATCTATGGGCAGATGGGCGACGCTGCCCAATATCAAAATCGTGTATTTTCTGCCTGCCACGTTGGCTTTCTGGAAAGCTATCAAGTCGGCCGCGGTGGCGGTCGTCAGAGTGTCGTAAATATCTTTTCGGAGGTCGTGATAAATATCTAAATCCTTGCTAATCAGATAGCTACTGTATATTTTGGAGCGACTGATGCGATGGGTTTCGATGCTGTTGAGTACCGAGAGGCGCGCGGTTTCTATTTGCTCCTCCGCAATCGGCATAGTATCCAAAATATCGTAGAGCGCGGGAATCGCTTCTGGCAATTTGTCGGGCTGCGTGCCTACATAAGCCTGCATATAGTGGGCGCGATGCGGGCGCGTGGGCGATTCAAAATAAGCGTAGGTTGAGTATGCAAACGCTTTCGACTCCCGTATTTCCTGAAAAACTACCGACGAAAGACCCGTTCCAAAATATCCGTTGTACCAATCCGCCATCACTTTTTGGGACAGCGTGAATCGTGGCGTACCTTTCGACACCATCAAAACTTCCGCTTGCACCATCGGAAAATCGACTACCATTACCTGATTTTCGTCCGTAGGCAACTCCTCAAACGTGGGCTGCGTGCGCGCCGGCAATGGTACTGGATAGTTTGGACGAAACGGCTCTAAAAGCTCGCCTACGCGCTCAATATCGCTCGTACCATAATAAAAAATGTGGTGCAAAGATGTCACAAAACTGTGAATTTCTGTCATAAGTTTTTCGCTACTCATTTGCTGCAATTCGGACTCCGAAAAATCATTCAGATAAGGAGAATTTTTGCCATAGCGGGCGTAAAAAGCCATCGCCGTGCGAAGGATTTTAGCTTTGTCTTTTTTGGCGTTTTCGCGGTCGGTTAGTATGTCCTCTACGATGTTTTCAAGCACCGTTTCGTCGGGCTTTGCCGAGCGCAAAAGATGCTCCAAAAGTTCCATACTTGCCTCCATAGACTCCTCCAGTCCCGCCAAAGTAATTATACTTTTTTCGTCCTGACTTGTGACCGTCATATTTACGCCTAAATTAAAAAATTCTTGTCTGAGTTGGCTGGCAGAGTACCGCTCCGTCCCCAGATATTCGAGGTAATGAAGTGCCAACGGAAACGTTCTGTCGGTGTGTTTACCGCGCGCGATGATGTAACTCAAAGAAAAAAGCTCATTGGTCGTGTTTTTGACTGCGTCTAATTTCCAGTCATTTTTCAGGACAATAGATTGGATTTCGGACTGATAATCAACGAATTGCGGTGTAAGCAAAGGCGCATTCGCTGCCAATAATTCTTTCGCAAAGTTCGTAGCGTCATCTCGATTGACTGCGATGGGCGTGATAGATGGTTTTTCAACTTTCAATACCGAAGTGTCCTCGCCCGTTTTTTTATGGATAGACACATAATTTTGTTCAGTCAAATACTGATTGACAAAATCCATAATTTCCTTTTTTGTGACATTTTCCCAGCGTCCAAAACGCTGCACATAATCCTCCCAATTCAACTCTTTTCCGAAAATATTGGTCATCGCTTTCACGCGTGACGAGTTGGATTCGTTGGCTTTTATCTCGCTGATTTTCAGGTTTTTGATGACTCCTTTGAGCAATTTGTCGTCAAAATCGCCATTTCTGACTTTCCCCAATTCATCTAACAACAGTCGCTCCGCCTCTTCAAGCGTCTGCCCTTCGCGCGGCATAGCGTACAGCCCAAAGAGCGAAAAATCTTTGAAGGCGTAAGCAAACGCCGCCGCTTCGAGCGTTTTTTGCTCCTGTACGAGGTCAATATCTATCAAACCCGCCTTACCATTGTAGAGCAAATAGCCCAAAAGTGTCAATAAATCTGACTCTTTGACCGACAAACTACCTACATTCCAAGCCATCTCTACGAAGTCGGCTTCCTGCCCAAACACGATTTTGTGCGTGGCATCGGCGAGTTGTTTTTGTGCCTTAAATTCAAATTTTGTGACAGGCTTCATTTCGTAATTTCCAAAATATTTTTCTGCCCATGCAGTCGCCTCATCGGGGTCAAAATCGCCCGCCAATACGATAGCCATATTGTTGGCAACATAATTTTTTGCAAAAAATTCTTTGATGCGGACGTGCGACGGATTTTTGAGATGTTCGCCTGTGCCGATGGTGGTTTGCGTGCCGTATGGGTGGTCTGGATAAAGCGTTTCCAACAATATTTTGTAAGCCTTTCGTTGGTCATCGTCCTGCCCGATGTTAAATTCTTCATACACAGTTTCGAGTTCTGTATGAAAAAGTCGGAGCGTCAGCTCCCGAAAACGCTCGGATTCCAAGCGCATCCAGCGTTCCAGCTCGTTGCTCGGAACGTCGTTGATATATACAGTTTGGTCGTTGGAGGTGTAGGCGTTGGTGCTTTTTGCGCCGATTGCTTTCACGATTTTATCGTATTCGTTGGTGGCGACGAGCTGCGCCGCCGCTCCCGAAACCGCGTCAATTTTGGCATAAATACCTTTCCGCTCGGCTTCGTCGGTCGTAGAGCGGTGCGCTTCGTAGAGGTCAGAAATTTGGTCGAGCAAGCTGCTTTCTTGCGCCCAATCCAAAGCTCCAATCTTGGAAGTCCCTTTGAACATCATGTGTTCGAGGTAGTGCGCCAGCCCCGTAGCATCCGCAGGGTCATCTTTAGAACCCGCTTTTACCACGATGTGCGTCATCACGCGCGGCTCTTCGTCGTTCACGCTCATCAGAAGTGTCAATCCGTTGCGAAGCGTTGTTTTCTTCACGCCCAAAGTATCATTTGGGACAGTTTGGTAGTCAAATTCGGTAGCTATCAAAGTATATTTTTTTAAGAAATAATTTATTTTTGTGACATTTTTAGAGAAATGAAAATAGTTTTTAGTTTTTAGTTTTTAGTCGCATAAATAATTGATAAATAATTGATAAATAATTGATTATCAATTATTTATCAATATTGTATAATTACAAGTAATTCTTTGCAATTACTTAAATCGTTAGAAATCAACAATTTAACTCACAACTAAAAACTCTTATTCCACTCGAAACCAATCCGCATACATCACATAATTATTGGCGATGCGCTGGACGGTATTCTGAAATTGCTCGGGCGAAATAGGCTTGATTTTTTTGGCGGGAACGCCCGCATAAAGATGTCCAGCTTCGAGGCGACTGTTTTCGAGGACGACCGCGCCTGCCGCAATCAGACAACTTTCTTCCACCACCGCGTAGTCCATCACGATAGCACCCATGCCCACCAGCACATTGTCGTGGAGCGTGCAGCCGTGGACGATGGCGCGATGCCCAACAGAAACGTTGTTGCCTATCACTGTGTCCGCACCAAGATAGGTGCAGTGGATAATCGCGCCGTCCTGAATATTGACTTTGTTGCCGATGCGGATACTGTTCACGTCGCCGCGCACGACCGCCTGAAACCACACGCTGCAATCATCGCCCATCGCGACATCGCCGATGACGGTCGCATTTTCAGACAGATAACAGTTTTTGCCGAACTTGGGTTCAAAGCCGCGAACTGATTTGATAAGTGCCATATTTTGCTAAAATTTAAACGTCTATTTCCAAATTTAATTTTGCTGATTGCAGCTCTGCCAGCGCGTGTTGGTCGCCCAATGTCCGTGCGCGATGGACACCGTCTGCATATATCGCAAGTGCTTCTGTATTTTCGTCCAACTCTTCGTGCAACTTGCCGAGATGGTAGTAAAGACCAATATAATTCGGCTCTAATGTTTTTAACTGAATATAATATTTTTTTGCGGTAGCAAAATCCTGCATACCTTCATGTTCTTTGGCGATGGCGAAAAGCAAAAAACTATCGTCGGGACTGCTTTCGAGCATTTGGAGAAGTTGGTGAAGGCGATTGTTCATAATAAAATAAAAAATTTGGGCGGTTGGTATTTTCCAAAAAGCAAGCTGTGTGAGGGCAATAATTACTGTTTTATTCGCTCTAATTCGGCTTGTATGGCAGCAAATATTTCGTCAGAAACGGGCGAAAGCGGCAAACGAAGGTTTTGTCGGCAAAGTCGCAGCAGCTCCAATGTTGCTTTGATGCCGGCGGGATTGCCTTCTACATACAGCCAATGGTGGAGGTCGAGCAGAAGTTCGTTGAGGCGGCGAGCTTCTGCAAAATTGCCAGCAAGCGCAGCGCGCGTAAGGTCAGAAAACTCTTTGGGCAACGCGTTGGCGATGACCGAAATAACGCCGTCGCCGCCCGCAGCGACCGTCGGCAGTGCCAGCGTATCGTCGCCACTGATGACCAAAAAATTCGGCGGACGATTTTTGATAATCTTCATCACTTGCATCATGTTGGCGGACGCTTCTTTTACGGCGATGAATTTTTCGCTGGCGTGTGCCAGCCGCAGCGTCGTCGAGGCTTCTATGTTGGAGGAAGTCCTGCTCGGCACATTGTAGATAATGATTGGTCGAGGCGCGACCTCCGCCAACGCCATGTAGTGCCGAAAAATTCCCTCTTGGGTCGGCTTCACATAAGCGGGACTGCTGGACATGATGGCGGCGAAGCCCTCAAAATCGAAATTTTTTATCTTTTCTACCAGCTCGGCGGTATTGTTGCCACCAAAAAAACCGACTACAATCGGCACTCGGGAGGCGACTATTTTTTTTGTAAAATCAAGAATTTCGAGGCTTTCGGCGTTGCTCAACGAGCTTGCCTCGCCCGTAGTGCCGAGCGCGACCACGAAATCCACGCCGCCGCCGACGACGTGTTCGATGATTTTTTCGTAAGAAACAAAATCAATTTTCCCATTTTCGAGAAACGGTGTGACGAGCGCAACGCCTGTCCCTCTAAATTGTTGCTTCATATTTTTGCGCACGGCGCGATTGCAGTTGGTGAGTATAAAAATTTAGTTGCTTGATAAAGTGCTGCAAATCAGCATTTTGTCCCGCATCAATCATCAAATCATAGCTGTCAGGAAATCGCTCGCAGTGCGGTCCAATCTTGCTGTGCGCCAAAGATGCCGCCCCGACGTAGTCCAATGCGAACTGCGAATTTGGGTACAAACCAAACAGAACGTCAAACTTTTGCTGGATAAAATCTTCTGCTACCGTACTTTTGAGCGTGCCAGAAGCGGAGATTTCATTTTTATAAAAATGTGGAAAATTGAGTTTTGCGCCCTCCACTTTTTTGGGTGTCGGAGCGTGAATGTAACCCAAAAGACGCACTTTTTTTCCTTTTTTGATAAGCTGCTCCGCAAAATGTAAGACCTGTTCTTGGTGAGCTGCTTGCGTAGCATCGAACAAAATTCCCACTGTTTTGGCTGCATCGGTGTCCAATCTGCGGCGTTCTATTTTTTGTTGGCTGGCGCGAAGTGCGAGGCTTTTTTGCTGCGCCCGCAGCCGTATTTTTTGTAAAAATCTTTGTATAAAATTCATAGTGTTGTGTGTTTTTTTATTGTGAGAATGTATTTTTACAGCATTATGTGTGTTTATTCTTATTGTAACTAATTGATTATCAAATACTTGTATGATTAAAATTAAAAATTGAAAACTACTTACTTTACTCGACCGACGCGACTCAAATCGCCGATTCGTAGCGTCCCATCTGGCTGTATTTTTCGATACGGGCTTCGATGCGCGCTTCGGGAGTCATTTCCTGCAATTCTGCGAGTGCTTTTTTGATGGTTTTTTTCAGATTTTTCGCCGCCTCTTCGGGCTGCGTGTGCGCGCCGCCGATGGGTTCTTTGATAATCCCATCTACGAGTTTGAAGTCCAACATATTTTCGGGAGTAAGTTTGAGCGCGTCTGCCGCCGTTTCCTTGAAGTCCCAACTGTGCCAAAGGATAGACGAGCAAGACTCGGGCGAAATAACGGTGTACCAAGTATTTTCCATCATATAGACGCGGTCGCCCAAGCCGATACCGATGGCTCCGCCCGACGCGCCTTCGCCGACCACGACGCAGACTATCGGCACCCGAAGCTGCGCCATCTCGAACATATTGCGAGCAATCGCCTCCGCCTGCCCGCGCTCCTCTGCCTCCAAACCCGGATACGCGCCGGGCGTGTCGATGAGCGTAATGACAGGAAATCCGAAGCGTTCCGCCATTTTCATCAGCCGCAACGCCTTTCGGTAGCCTTCGGGATTCGCCATTCCGAAGTTCCGATACTGGCGCATTTTCATATTGACTCCTTTTTGATGCCCAATGATGACAACTGTTTGCCCGTCGAGCTGCGCCAATCCGCCTACGATTGCTTTGTCGTCCGCAAAATATCGGTCGCCGTGCAGTTCGACAAATTTTTTGCACATTTGGCTGATGTAGTACAAGGTGTAGGGGCGTTCTGGGTGCCGCGAAAGCTGGACTTTTTGCCAACCCGTCAGGTTACCATAGATTTCTTTGCGCTTGGTTTTGAGCTTGCTTTCCAACTCTTTGAGCATATCGGTAACGTCCAGGTCGCCCTGCTCTCCGATTTGCTTTACCTTTTCCATCTGCTCGTAAAGCAACTCAATGGGTTTTTCAAAATCTAAAAAAGTAGTCATATATTAAATTTTTTTAATTTTGATGTCAAATAAAAGACTGCAAAGATAGCACAAGCGGTTGGAGAAAGTACATTCGGAGGAGAATTTTTTAATTTTAAAAAAATAAATAAAAAAAGACTTGCAGGAACAAAAAACTTGCTCTATATTTGCACTCGCTTTGAAGAAATGGAGATTTCGGACAGCAATTTTGCAAAATTTATGTAAATAAATTGGGCAAAAGAACGGATCGGTAGTTCAGTTGGTTAGAATGCCGCCCTGTCACGGCGGAGGTCGCGGGTTCGAGTCCCGTCCGGTCCGCAGATTATTAAGAATCCACTTCGTTTTGAGTAACGGAGTGGATTTTTTTGGTTTTTGGGGGTATCAAAAGCTACAAGTTTTTTGTTTTCTGCACTTTAAAAATATTTTTGAGAATATTTGCGGGACACAAAAAATAACTTAATTTTGCAAAGAAACGCAGAGTGTGCATTGTGTTAAAGCAACTCAAACTTTTCTTCTTAAATGATTAAAGGTCAGTTTTTCATTTTGACTAAATTTGCTCGTGGAAAAAATTGGACAAATAGAAATAAGAATAACCGGTTCAAAAGGAAATATTGAACTTTCCCCTGATAATTATGACATCAAGGAGATAATTTCTATTTTAGAAAATGCCGAAAATCTTTTACACTCTGGCGACAAAAAAGATAGACCCAATATTGCTTACAAAATTGAAGATGGTTCTGTTAGACATATTTTTGAGACTTCAATTCAATTTATAATTGGCTTCAATGCAATCATCGGGCAGGTGCAACAATCACAAAATATTGACTTTTTAGAATTATCTACTGCAAAATCTTTTGAAAATATTCAAAAAATTGCTGCTAAAAAAAATTATACTTTTACCATCAAAACCTCACTTGATAACTCAAACGAAATCAAGGTGGACAGAACTACCCAACTCTACAGAACAGAAGCCATCTGGGTTGATGCTGAATTTTATTTTTATGGCAAAATCACTAATGCCGGAGGAAAAGATAAAACTAACATTCATATAAATACGGACGAATTTGGAAGCGTGACCGTTTTTACACCTGTTTCATTTTTTGAAAACTTGGACGAAAACATAATACACAAAAAACCTTACGGAATTAGAGCCGTCGGAAAACAACACAGTGAAACGGGTGAGTTAGACAAATCTTCTTTAAAGTTTATTGAATTGGTTGATTTTCAACCAACTTATGACGACATATATTTAACCTCTTTGCGTGAAAAAGCAAAAAAATCTTGGCTCAAAAATGTAAATCCAGATGCTTGGCTCAAAGAATTAAGAGGAGGCTACGATGCATAAAGCTGTTCTACTTGATACCAGTTTTTTTTTGAGATTCCTTAATGACGATTCGCCGTTGTTCAATAATGCAGACGGATATTTTCGTTATTTTTTGCAAAATGAAATCAAAATGTATGTTTCTACAATTTCTATCGCCGAATATTGTGTTGGTGGAGACATCAGCGAATTGCCTCTAAAAAATTTACAAATTATTCCGTTCAATCTTGACCACTCAAAGAAGACTGGCGAATTTGCAAAACTGGTTTTTCAAAATAAAAATAAATTACAGCTTGTAGAACGCAACATTATACCAAATGATACTAAATTATTTGCGACTGCTGATGTGGAAAAAAGTGTTGAATTTTATCTTTCGTCGGACTCTGAAAGCCACAAAATATACAATTTGCTAAAAGAAAATTTAAGCCCAAAGTTTCAATTCATTGACCTAAATATTCCATTTGGGCAGACTTTTGGAGTACTCGACTTATAGACTCAAACAGAAAAAATAAA
>JAYWGG010000224.1:0-4995 GCA_043778415.1 Saprospiraceae bacterium | reverse complement strand
GCACAACGGTTTTTGGTACCGTTTGTCAAGGTTCGAATCCTTGTCGGCCAACTTTGTAAAAGCCTTTCGAGTGTTTGCTTGAAAGGCTTTTTTTTGTTTGGTGCAAAAAGGAAGGGAATGTATTTTTTTTAATTTTTATTTCTCCATAAAAGAGTGTAATTTTGTTGTTGGGAGAGCGGTATGTAGATGGTTTTCTAAACTGCCGATTGCGTGGAGATTGTGGCGAGGCGCGAGTGATTCTGACAGGAAAGGGTAATAAAATAAAACTCAAATAATATTTTTTAACATGAAGCTAATTAGAAGATTAGGCGAAGGAGGGTTAGGAGTTGTTACTCTTTACCAAGAAAATGATGGAAGTCTTGTTGCAGTAAAACAAATGAAGGTTGCGTGGGATACAACCTATCTAAAACGATTTTGGCTAGAAATAGATATTATGAAGTCTTTTCGGCATAAAAATATTGTAGGAGTTTTTAAATATGATAAAAACCCTCAAAATCCATATTATAAAATGCCATTCTATGAAGAAGGTACACTGAGAGATAAAATAAATGAACTCACAAGTAAAAATCAAAGATTTACAGATAGAGCATCAACGGCAATGGTTTTAGTAATTTCAAGCGCAATGAAGTATGCTCACCAATCTGGAGCAATCCATAGAGATTTAAAGCCCGAAAATATTCTCTTCAAAGATAATGAACCCGTCATTAGCGATTGGGGAATAGGTGCGCTTGTTCACAAAGAATCAATAGTTTTACAAGGAACACAAAAATTAGGCACAAAAAATTACTGTTCACCTGAACAATGGGAAACAGGAATTTGTGGCGTAACAGCAGATATTTACTCATTAGGTGTCATATATAGAGAGCTGGTTACTGGCTCAATGGTAGGACAAATTGATAACTCACAAATTGCTAAAATCGTAGATAAAATGACTGCGCATAGCGCAAACGCAAGATATACAAATATGGATGAAGTTATTAGAGCTGTAAACAGTTTAAATATAATTGAAAATAATGGCAACCCAATGATCGATTTTTGGGCAGACTTTAAAAAAGTGGTACTTATTAGTGGAGTGTTAGCATTAATTTGGCTATTTTCAGGACTCCTGAAAAAAAAGTAATGGCAGAACATGAGTATTTGCGTCAATTCCTGCTACCAAAATCTTCAGAGCGAACAGAACTACCGATTGCGTGGAGATTGTAGCGAGGCGTGAGCAATGAGAAAACCTCAACTTTGCAAACTTCAAAATGGTAACTTGACGATTTATTTTTAAATTTGTAGAATGAAACCAAGGCTATATTTTGATACATCAGTTTTTGGGGAAGTTTATGACGAAGAATTAGAGGAAATTTCTACTTTACTTTTCGAGAAAGTAAAATTGGGACAAATCATTTGCGTCTATTCCGACCTTTCCGAAACTGAACTTGAAAATGCACCAAAACGAGTAAAAGATTTTTTTATAGATTTGCCAAAAGAATACATATTAAAAGTTGAAGTTACCGAAGAGGCTTTTGAACTTGCTCAAAAATATTTAGATGAAAAGTGGTTGGACCGACAAGTGCCGATGATTGTAGGCATATTGCAACAGCGACAATAAATAAAGTTGATTATTTAGTAAGTTGGAATTTCAAACACATTGTAAACGTATTTAAAATTCGTGGATACAATTCAATAAATTTAAGATTTGGTTATTCACAACTTGACATTCGTTCACCAAAAGAAATCGTAAATAATGAAACTGACAATTAAAATAGAAAAATCTTTTGACACAGTAAAAGTGTTTAGAGAAATCAAAGAAAAAATTGCGAAAGAAACTGAAAAAATGACTTTTGCAGAGTTTAAAGAATACTTGAATAAAAACAAATTGCAAACAGCCAAATAAACTTTGCCTACGCCCAATATGAGGTCTTGTGCAAGTGGTTGATGCACCAAAATTGTTAGTACTAAATTTAAAATACAATAAAACCGATACAAAAGCCAAAATATAGCGTTATTGTCTATCATATATTTTAAAATTTTAATCAAGCACAAGAAATAAGATGAGTAATAGTCAATTAACTTTTGTGGTTTTTGTATTGAACAAATATTCTTTGGCTACCAAACAGCCCATTGGGGAAGTCTATGAGCATTTTGATAAACTTCATATTTTAGATGATTATATTCTGAAACATTATGAGGTGTTGCATACGCTGGGCGAGAACTATCTTATGGAAGATTTAGCCGAGTTAGTTGCTCAAAAATCTTTACAAAAATGATACTCTATCACGGCACAAATCAAGAAATCATTAAGCCAAACGTTAAGTTCTCAAAAAGGTATTTAGATTTTGGCAAGGGCTTTTATTTGACTACTTATCAAGAACAATCCGAAAAATGGGCTTTACGAAAGGCAGCAAGATTGGGCGGAGAACCTGTTGTAAATGTGTATGAATTAGCAGCAAACTTTGGCTCTTATAAAGTTTGTAGTTTTGATACTGAAAATGAACTTTGGTTGGACTACATTTCTAATTGCAGAAAAGGTGGATTGGTTTATGAACAATACGATATGGTGATGGGCAGGGTCGCCGATGATGATGTTTTCAAAACGATTGATATGTATTTTAAGAATTTATGGACAAAAGAAAGGGTTTTAGAAGAATTAAGATATTACCAAGAGAATAATCAAGTTTGTATCATCAACCAAAAAATCATTGAAAAGGAATTGGTGTTTTTAAAATCTTACACATTGTAATATGACAAGCGAATTATCACTAAAATTGGAAGATATTTATCTTCAATCATTAGAAATTAACCTGATTGAATATCTATCAGAATGTCTGAAAATTGACAATAGAGAAGCTATGCGTATTTACTACAATAGCGAACTTTGCCAGCAAATTCATGAAGGGAGCTATGATATTCAATATTTAGACTACAAATATTTAGCCGAAGATTTGGTTGAAAATGAAATAAAACACGCAGCTGAATGAAAGTTGAGATGAAAATATTGCAGGCAATACCTGCAAAGAACTGGAAGCAAAAATAAGCAAAAAAGTACAGGAGAGCTTTTCGGTGTGTCCAAATCAAACATTAGCGAACGCCAAACAATCGGACATCACAAAGAATTTTTGTGCGAAGGAAACTGAAAAAATGACTTTTGCAGAATTTAAGGAATACTTGAACAGAAACAAACTGCAAACAGCCAAATAAACTTTGCCTACGCCCAATATGGATTTTGCAAAAGCGAAACAGACGGAATTATATTTCCCTACCTGCATAAAGCTCTATTTTGTTATTTGGTTGTGGTCCAAAACGTACGATTGTATAAATAATTGATAAGGGATATTGATTTGATTATTGACTTCGAGCCATTCGATATTTTAGATTATGCCATTAATTATTTTGATTTGAAATTTTGATTTGAAAGTCTGTTGAAAAGACAAATTGATTTATTGGAGGACAAAGAAATTATGAATCCTTATTTTAGACAGAGCATAAATCAGCGAAGAAAGTTGGTTTATGGACAACAATATTAACCACCATCACAAAGTTCTCAAAGACCACCGACTGTATAATTTTTTTTTAACATCGCATTTATTCACTTTTAAGCAAAAAATAGTATGACAACAATGACAAGAGCAATTCCGTTGGTAGATTTATCAACCTTTGTGAACGGCACAGCAGCGCAACGTGAGGTGTTTGTTAGCAAATTGGGAAAGGCTTTCCACGAAGTCGGCTTCGTGGGAGTCGTCAATCACGGTATCCCCAAAGAATTGGTGGAAGGATTTTACAACAACGCAAAAAAATTCTTCGCCTTGGACGTAGCGACCAAGCGAAAATACGAAGTCAGCGGTCTGGCGGGGCAACGCGGCTATACGTCCTTCGGAAAAGAACACGCCAAGCAATCCAAAGTCGCAGACCTGAAAGAGTTTTTCCAAATCGGACAAACCGTGACCGACGGCGATGCCATCAAAGCCGAATATCCCGACAACGTGATGACCGCCGAAACCGCCGAATTTACAGTTTTGGGCGACCAACTTTATAAGGCTTTCGCGGGCGCGGGCGCAGAACTCCTGAAAGCCATCGCCATCTATCTCAACATCGGCGAAAATTATTTCGACGCTAAAATCCACAACGGCAACAGCATTTTGCGCGCCATTCACTATCCGCCGATTTCGGAGGAGCCAGCCTCCGCGATTCGCGCCGAACAGCACGAAGACATCAACCTGATTACGCTGCTCGTCGGCGCATCTGCGGGTGGCTTGCAGTTGCTCAACTCCGACAACGAATGGGTGGACATTATGCCCGAAGACGACGAAATAGTCATCAACGTAGGCGATATGTTGCAGCGATTGACCAACAATTATCTTAAATCTACCACGCATAGAGTCGTGAATCCGCCGCGTGAAATGTGGCATTTGCCAAGACTTTCTATTCCGTTCTTCTTGCATCCGCGCTCAAAAATGGATTTGACGTGTTTAGAGAAGTGCGTCACCGCAGAAAGTCCGCTTCGCTACGAGCCTATCACGGCAGGCGACTACCTCAACGAGCGATTGAGAGAAATCGGTCTAAAAAAATAAAAACACAGCGACAGATATAACTTTTGGCTGCAAAAGCAGTCCAACTTAAAATTTTTTTAAAAAATTTATTATGAATAATTTATTTCTTATCTTCGGCTTGGGAGCCAACGAAATGATTGTAGTCGTGTTGGGAATGTTGTTGCTCTTTGGCGGCAAAAAAATTCCCGAACTCGCCCGCGGACTCGGCAAAGGCATCAGAGAATTTAACAACGCTCGCGCCAACGTAGAAACCGAAATCAAAGAAGGACTCAAAGATTCCGAGCGCAAGCAAGTGAATACCGAACAGTAAAAATTAAAATAGAAACATCAGGACTGCGAATAAAAAGCACCTGATGTTTCTATTTTCTCAATTTTTTCCTGTACTTCCAAATCCGCCAGCTCCACGTTGTGTTTCTGACAGACTCTCCGCTGTGTGCCAATTTATTTGCTCGTAGCGCGC
>JAYWGG010000223.1:0-5014 GCA_043778415.1 Saprospiraceae bacterium | reverse complement strand
AAGCAATCGCTACGCTCTTTTCGGAAAGCATTTCTTTTACGAATTTGTCGTGCGGATTATTGACTTCATATTTCACAATACAAATATAATAGATTTTTCGGTGTTTGCAAAAAAAAATCCCAACGGATTATATTCGTTGGGATTTTTTACTCAAAATAGCTTCGACAAATATCTTACTTTCTCAAAGTATCTGTTTCGGTGACAATGATGTTGCACGGCGGATTGGTCGGCAACGTAGTTTTGGACGTATAACGCAAAACCATGATACCAGTCGCAGGAAAATAAGTTCCATTTCCTTTGACTTTTGTGATTACGGTCGTTCCGATGTTCGTAGAGTCCAGCACGATGCTGTTATCTGGTGACAAAGTGCCTGCTACTTCCGTTGTCTGCCCATAGTTTCCGAAATTTTTAATTTTAAATTTCTGAATATCCGCATCCGCAGAAACAGTTACACCGTAGTTTTGAGGGCAGTTATTTGGATCAGACGGAACGATCACATCGCACTCAACCACCGCACAAGACGCTTTTACCGTCCAACTGCCTAACGTTTTGTCTCGCGAAACTGTCTGGCATTGCGTGCCTTCATAGCCAGCATCGCAGTTGCAGGTGCCCTCCAAACAGGTACCGTGAACGCCGCAGTTTACATCTTTGCACTTGTCGCCAGCACAAGAGTACATAAAAGTGGCGAGAATTGCTATTGCAAAAGCTGCCAGTAGGGAATTCAAATTCTTCTTCATAGTTTTCTAAATTTTTTTAAAAATTAAATGGATTAAATGAACTTTTTTTGTTTTTAATAAAAAGTATGCCGCAAAGTTACACTTTTAGGTGCAACTTTATAATTTAAGACGACATATTAACGAATTATTATGACTTATCCCATTTTTATTATCTCAAATTGCTCAATTTATAGGTTTTTGTGGACGCATCGCCAATCGTCATTCGGAGCATATAAATGCCACGAGGCAAGTCATTCGGCATATTGAGCTGATAATTAGTTCCGTTGAGGATTTCAGATGACTTGGCAATGAGCTTTCCACTGTCGTCAAATAACTCGTAATTGAGTGGTGTGTCTTTCAAAACTTCGTTGAAGGTCATCGTCAGATGGTCGATAAATGGGTTAGGTCCGAATGTATTCACATAGCCGTCCGTTATCGCACCCGGTCTTTTCACGATGATTGTCGGAGAGTAGAACGTATAGTTGTACGCCAACGCTGCGCTCTCACTAATGACTTTGATGCGAAAGTAAGTAATCGGCTTCACTTCGCCGACCACCTTGTAGGAATATCGCTGGACGTTGGACGTGAGTATGCCTGTGGCTGGAATTGTTGCAATTCGCTCAAAATTGACACCGTTGGCGGCTTGCTCGAGTTCAAATCGTTGGCAATAATATTCTGGAAGTGTTGACCAATTTATAAAAATATCCGAAAGTGAAGTCGTGCCGTCGCCCTCTGCCTTGATGAGCGTAGTGATTGCTTCGCCTGCGAATTTTTTAATCTCAACGTCATCTACTGCTACACCCGAGTAATTGCCCGTCCCTTCGGACTTAAAGACAATCCGAAAAGCGACGTTTTCGTTGCCTCCCAACGTCGAAATATTGAGTTTATATTGCACCCAATCATTCACGCCCCCCGTAAAGTAGGCTCTTCCAATCGGAAACGCTCCTGCATTGAACCCATCGTTTTTGTAGTTGTGCCAATCTGCTGCTACCGCATCTCCGCCGAGTATCTGCCAGTCTTGCCCGCGATTGGTAGAATATTGCACCTGAAATCCGTCCAAACCCGGCTGTATTTTATATTTTGCCCAAAAACTAAATTCATAAATAGTGCGATCAGATAGATTAAAATTTGGTAAATACAGAATAGAATTGGAGTTGGGTTTGTAGAATGTTTCAGTCAATCCGACCACATAAGCATTATCGCCTGAATGAGTACCGCTTTTGGCTGCGATAGTTGATTTTCCTCGCTCCCAACCTGAACCCGAATACGTATGCACGGCATATTGTTCGGTGTTATTATCAAAATTTCCGCCGTAAGTAGTTCCTTGGGCTGTGTAAGGCAAATTATGGTCGGGCAAAATAATAACTGACGCATTTTTACTCAAGTTACCATTGACCGTGAGCGAAATCGGAAAAGTGCCGAGATTGCTATAAGTATGGGTGGTATTTTCTAATGTGGAACTGCCGCCGTCGCCAAAATTCCAGAGGTAGCTGCTCGCATTATAGCTTTCTTCGCCCTTGAATTTGACAGGAGCTTGCAAATAACTAACAGGGTCTGCCTCTAACTTTGCACTCGGATTGGCATAAAAATCAGTCGTCAAAAGTCCGCGTCCGTGCGTGGCAGCAAGAACAATTTTATCCGATTTTCTGACTTGGAGCATGTGCGTACTGACGATGGGCGAGCCAATACCCGGCGCGGGCGGCAGCCAAACCGTAGAGTCCGCTTGCAGCAAGTCGGTCGTCCAAACGCCTGCTTCGGTAGCTATCATTGCCTGCCGATTGTTGTTTGGATTGAAGACTGCCCAACGGACAGGCATATCGGGCAGTCGCATGGAAGCCGCTACGCTGGTGCCTTCTACTCCGACCCATGATGTACCGCCATTTACTGTTTCGTAAATAGAATTAGCAAGTCCATAGTTGGAAAGTGTTACTAAAATATGGTCTGGATTGCCGTCTTCAATATCTACACTGGACATACTACCCGAAAACGAACCCACTAACTCGGCATTGACGGACGTACCTAAGTGCGCATTTTCGAGGCGCAAGAGCCGTCCAGTTCCTGTGCCGATGTAAATTCGGTGTGGCGTATTTTGGTCTGCATAGACGGTAGTGACGCTGATGGTGGTGCCGAGAATATCTATAAATTCCACACTTCCTGTATTGACTTTGAAGCGGGCAAAATCCGCACTGTTGGATTGTGTGTAAAGAATATTGTCTTTGCTATCGTAGTCAGAAGGCGTAAAAAAACTACCTTTCACGTTGGCTCCGCCGTTGAAACTTTGTCCGCCGTCGGTAGAAAGTCCATAGTTGCCATTTTGGGAAGAAACCAACTGGATATTGGGCTGATTTTCGTCAATATGCGCCCAGAAGCCGTCGCCGCCCCATACGTTTCGTGCTGGCGAGTTGCCGGGTTTGCTGATTTGTAGAGAACCATTGTCTTGCGTGCCGCCCAGATAGTACGTTGCGAAGCTATCGGGGTGGATAGCGCAAGCATAAAATTGAGTGACGTTGTAGCTGTTGTTTTTTTCTACGAATTTGATATTATTGCCTGCATTGGTGGCTCTCCAAACGCCGCCATCGTTGCCGAGATAGACGGTAGCTGGATTCAATTCGTCAAACACAATCACGTGGTGGTCGGGGTGCGGATTGCCATAGTTTCCAATTTCTATCCAAGTAGCGCCGCCGTCGTAAGAGTTCATAATAATAGCACCGCCGACGATGACATAGTTAGGATCAACTGGCGAAACCGCTATGTCGAGGTCATACCACGCTTGCCCATTCGTAAATTCGCCGCCGTTTGTGTTGGCTGGACGTGTTTTGGCAGACCAGTTTGTACCGCCGTTGAAAGAAGTATAAACCAAAGAGGAGCCGCCATTTTCGCTCGCAATCGCATACATAATATTGTTGTTACTCGCCGAAATAGTTATTTCCAAACGCTGATATGTATTCGGAATACCATTGGTAGCTGCCAACCAAGAACCCGAATCGCCCGTAGTAGAGCGAAAAACAGTACTGGCTTTTGTGACAAATATTGTCTTTGAGGTAGCCGCATATTCTATGTCATAAATATTGCTGCTCAACACTTGCACCCACGCATTTCCGCCGTCTTTGCTCCGAAACAGTCCTTTGTCGGTGCCGACATAGACTTCATTGCGCTCGGGGTGTACGAAAATCGCCTGCGTATAATTAAATTTTCCGTTGGTCGTAGAGGGCAACAAAGTCCAGCTATTACCGCCGTCAGTTGATTTGAAAACTCCCAAGCCTGCTATTGCGTCCGCGTTGGGATAGCCCTCGCCAGTGCCAGCATACAGGATTTTCGGGTCTTTTGGGTCTTCGCCAATAGCTCCGATGGATAAGTTTGCCAAATAATCGTTGGCTTGAATCCAGACGGGCTGTGCGGCAGTAATATCCGTTGTTTTCCAAAGTCCGCCGCCTACGCTGCCCGCCCAGATGGTTTTTCGGCTTGGGTCGTTGCGGTCGATGAGGATAGAGCGCGTCCGTCCGCCGATGTTGTTCGGACCCCTATCGCGAAAGCGCGCCATACTGTTTCCGCCACGCAAATCATAGTAGCCATTCGCTTGGAGCTGTGCCTGCCGCCGCCTTGTCTGCTCTACCGCAGTCAGAAGTCGCTCCACGGGCGGATAGCCGAGTACAGGGTCTTTGGTACGGCGGAAATTTTCTTCAAATGCCTCTTTGATGCTGGTTGCTTTATCGGCTTCGCCTTCCTCGCCCGACTCTCGCTCGAAGTAAGGAATTGAAGTATTTTTTTTCTGCGAAAAATTAGTTTTCACAGGGGTCTGCGCCTTGTCGCTGGCTTTTGTTGCATCGACTACGGCTTCCTGTTGATTACTTTTAGAAACAAGCGCAGCCGTCTTATCAGCACTTATCTCCTGTTTTTTTTCTCTAAAAAAATAAATACTTGATACAGCTATCGCTGCTGCACCGAATAAAACTAAAGAAAATTTGAATAATTTTTTCATCGTTTCGTTGTTTGTGAATCCGCTATCCAACACCGTGTGAGCGTTGGATAGCGGATTGGGTATGATTAATTTTTTTTTAGTGTTGAATATTGACTTTTCGCACTGCGATTTTATCTTTTGTGCGCATTTTGATGACGTAAATACCGCTCGCCCAGCCGCTTGTTTGCAACTGAATAGGGTCAGATGTAGAGTATTTCTGTTCCGCAACGACTTGTCCCTGCACGTTGAAAACCGTCAATGACATTGCGCCCGAAGTTGGTTCTACCAGTTCGATATGCAGCGTGTGGTCTGCTGGATTGGGATAGACGAGCAATGCGTT
>JAYWGG010000222.1:0-18322 GCA_043778415.1 Saprospiraceae bacterium | reverse complement strand
TTTTTGGAAACGCTATCGTAGGTGACTTATTTTACAGTTTCGTAATGTTTGCCGTAATGGAGTGGAGTTTTCAAAAATCTAATATTTTTCAAAATGATGCAAACGAAGTGTCTAAATTCTAACAAAGCCGAGTCCAAAAAATCCGAAAAAATTATAAAATCGGACTACTATTTTGAACATGGTTTAATGGTATTTACGGAATATTATCATTTGAAAAGAGGTTTTTGTTGTGGCAATAAATGTCGCCACTGTCCGTATCAAAAAGAAGCAAAATAGTTAAAAATATTTTCGTTTGCCTTTATTTTTCTCACTTTCGAGGAATCCATTTCACTTCTTCCGCACCAACATCTTGACTTATTTTACGTCCTAAAACAAAAAAATAGTCTGACAATCTGTTTACATATCTGATAATAATTTCTTCGACTTTTTCAGATTGTGACAGCGAAATAATACATCTTTCAGCGCGCCTACATATCGTCCTGCACACATGACAAATAGAAACTGAAGAATGTCCGCCCGGCAAAACGAAGTGTTTGAGCGGCGTGAGTTCTTCTTCCATAGCGTCTATTTGTTGCTCCAAAAATTCAACATCTGCCTCGATTACGTCAGGCGTAATCATATTTTTAGAAGGGTCAGAAGCTAAATTCGACCCAATCGTGAAAAGTCTATCCTGTATTTCTTTCAGATTATTTTTCAAATCCTCTTTTTCAACACTGTCACGAAGCCACCCAATAAATGAATTTAATTCATCTATTGTCCCGTAAGCATCTATTCTATCGTCGTTTTTTGGCAAGCGTTTTCCACCGAAAAGCGAAGTTTCGCCTTTATCTCCTGTTTTTGTATAAATTTTGAACGACATAATTAGCGATTTTTTTTAAATGAAATAAAAAAAATCCCCACCAAGCAGGAAAGCTCGTGAGGATTTTCTTTGTCGAGACATCTGGATTTGAACCAGAGACCCCTACCATGTCAAGGTAGTACTCTAACCAACTGAGCTATGCCCCGATTTGCGATTGCAAAATTAGTAAAAATTTTGTGTTTGACAAATTTTTCTACAAAAAATTTCTATTCTCGTTGATTTTTATTTCGCTCCTATCGCTTTTTTGATGCGTCGAGTTTTGAACATTTCGACGACTTCTTTTTCTTTCATAAATCCGACCTCTGTGAATGTATTTGCTACGAATTTTTTGATGTCTTGATAGTCCCGACCGCGTTTATCGGTGTAACGTTTCATCAATTTTTGTACATATTTCATGGACGCATCTTCGATGTGTTGGTTGAATTGTTGGTTGGCAAAAACCGTCATGTAAGCATTAAATGTTTTAGAAAGTTCAAAATAATCGTGATAGCCACGTTCTTCGATATTTTCTAAAAACGAAATTATATACTTCAATATTGTATATCTAACGCATACATTTTGTGTAGAAAGCCCCTCGTGCCGATTATAATAAACTCTTACTGCTTCCAAAACTTCAGGCTGCACGAAGCCTTTGGAGTGCACCATCTCCATCAAATCGTAGTAATCTGTGAGTTCGTCTTTTTGGTCGTGACCCAAAAGTGAGTAAAAATGTCTGTCACAACTTATCTCCCAAGGAAGGTCACTTTTTAAAACTTCTTCCCAACTCGCAAAATAATTTTCTATAAATTTTTCGGATTTCCGCGCTTCCGCAAGCAACTGTGCTGCATCTGCCCTAAAATCTTCGTCTAACTCGAAAAAATTTGTATATAATACGAGCAATTCTGTATGTTCATTTTCTTTTTGAAAATCTGGATTGTAGAAAAAAGCACGCAAATTTTCTAAAAGACTTGAATTATCACTTTTCATCCGAATTCTTTGCTGAATAAAAGATTTCAGTGAGGTAAATTGTACTTTTAGCTCCGAAAAATTCTGCGGAAAGTCGGTTGTATAAAAATTTTCATGCACAAACTGTTTGGCATACCGCTTGTACGCTACAGAACGGTCAATGTGGTCGCGGTATTTTTCGTTCTTTTGGCTCACCAAATAATAACGAATTTTTTTGTTGGATACTTGGTCAATCAAATTGGTAATCCAAATATCACTGCTCAAAGCAAAGCCTAATTGTAGGGTCTGTCCAATTCGACGGCGCAAAAATTCAAAATTTGAAGACTCATATATTGCCGTTAAAATGTCCTTAAAGTGATCCTGTGGACGTGTATATTTGAAAAATTTATCGACTTCTCCGCGCAAAACGGAATATCCTAAAAGTCGAGGTAAAAATAATCCCTCATAAATTGGGTTCAAAAGAGCTTTCTCCAACGAAATAATTTGAAGCGGAAAATATGCCGCAACTTCCTGATAAATCAAGGATATTTGAGGCTCGTAAAACTCACAAAGTGCCTTAAAGTCGTCATCTTCTTCAGTATCTAAATATTGAGTTAAGACTTCGGATTCCTGCATTTCTTGTGACAGTTGCTCCAATTTTTCGACGTAATGTGGATGAAGGGCTTGCTGCATGATGTTGAAATAAATTGATTATTTTAAAAAAGAACCTGATAATGCCGCTTCGGCGTTATCAGGTTCAAAAAGTTAGAACTTTATTATTGCAATGCAAAGATAAAGTATTTTTTTGTACTATTCAAACTTATTTTGTTCTTTTTTTGCAGAAATATTTTAGCAAAAAAAGTTCACAATTCAGCTATTTCTTCCAAAAAAATACTTCTGTCTTTAAATTCTTTTCTTATCAGTTCTAACAGTTTTTTTGCAAAAAAATCGCACTTTATTTCGTAAAGATGGGCTATTGTTTTTGATAATTTTGCCGCCGCAGGACTTCCGAAATGGTTTTGCAAATAAGTGACTACGAAATTTTGGTAGTTTTTTTCAAAATCATTTTTGACCAATCTATCTTTTAGTAACAAATAATCGTATCGCAAATAAAGCTCAAAATCATCTTGCTTTTGGATAAACTCTACCAACTCTGGAAATAAATTTTCGACGCAATAGATATGGCTTAACAAATACTGCGATGCTTTTTTAGATTTTTGAAGGGCTGCTAAAAGCTGCTGAACGTCTTTTTGCCAAGTCTTACTTCTGGTGTTTGATTGTTTGATAAGGTCAAAATATTTTTCTTCTTGGTAGATTAAAATTAATTTATTAGCCAATATTGTGACATTTTCAAAATTACCGTCTGCTACATAAATACTCAACAATAAATCATTTATATTTTTCACAGTCGTAGGTTCTTTAACTTGCTCCAAACTTAATTTTGACAGATTTTCTGCTGAAAAAAGTAAGTTCGTTTCAAAAAAATTCGTTGCAAAATTTAGAAATTCATCTCCCGAAAATTCATATTTTGTGATAATTTTTTGGTATTTTTCTTTGTTGCCAAGTTTATATTCAAGAGCTAAATAGTTGAATATGAGTTTTTTACGATTGTTGTCATCGGCTTCTTTGAGTTCTGTATCTATTTTTTCTTCTAATAAATTGAGGTTATTTGCGTCAGCATTTTTTAGGAGCGTATCAATTATTAGGAAAGAAATACCGTTGCGCCAATATCTGCGTTTGGATATTTCGAGAAGTAAAAACTGCCAAATTTCGTTTTTTAAAGCGGGTGCAGATTGAGTCTTAAAAATACGTTTTGTATTTTCCACAAGCGCGTGAATAGCGTGGTCATTTTTTGAAAGGTCATCGGTTTCTAAAAATCGCAAAACTAAATATGAAACTTCAAATAATTCTTTATAAATCGCCCATTGCTGCAAAAACGAACCCTTAACATATTCATTTTCAGCCTGTTGCGTCAGTTGATTCCACAACTTAAAAAACTGTTGTACGCCTTGTCGAGTCAGCTTTTTACCTGTATTTTGGTATGTTTTGAGGATATTATCAAATAGTATTTGGTATTTTTTGTCATCAAAACCTAAATTTATTTTGTGCGCAAAATGCGATTTTAGTGACATAGAGAAAGTTCGGTTATTTTTTCCAAACTCCTTTATAAAACTTATCAAATCCTGATGCGTCACTTGCTCCAAAACGCTGTTAATCGTGAATCGCTCGACTGGCTGGAGAATATTGGTATTTTTGGAGTTTTCTGCAATTTTTTGCTGCACTCTCCGCTCCTCAAAAATCGCCCCTAACTGTATCAAAGTCGCTAATTGGTGCTTACAAAATTGCAGCTTCGCCTTCGGCTCGTCGCAGTCACAGCTCAAATTTTTGACCGTATGTTGGTTGTGCAGCATAATCTCTACCTCCTGCCCCAAGACTTGGCAAATCCAGAGCTTGGATTCGACCTCTTTGGGGGCAAGTTTTTCGGCAAGTTGCTCTGCTTCAAGGTATTGCGTTGCGATACAGTAACTTCCGATTTCAGAAAACTTTAAATTCATGTAGTTGTTGGTACAATTTAACGGGCAAAATTAGTACTTTTTATTCGTTTTTTGAGCAAAACAAAAGTATATTTTTCATTTTCTAAACAATGTCTGCTCGCTGGCGCAATAAAAAATCCGCTAAAACAAGCGCAGCCATCGCTTCCACGATAGGGACAGCGCGAGGCAAAACACAAGGATCGTGGCGACCTTTTCCAGACACTTCTACCGCCTCGCCGTCAAGATTGACGGAGCTTTGGGGCATCATCAAGGTGGCTACAGGCTTGAAAGCAGCCCGAAAAAAAATGTCCATTCCATTGCTAATGCCGCCCTGAATACCGCCCGAAAAATTGCTTGATGTAACAATTTTTGAGTCCGAATTTTTTGAAAATAAATCGTTGTGTTGAGAGCCGCGCATCACAACTCCCTGAAAACCAGAGCCATATTCAAAGCCCTTGCAGGCGTTGATGCTCAAAATTGCCTTTCCCAACTCGGCGTGCAAGCGGTCAAAAACGGGTTCTCCTAACCCAACAGGAGAGCCTTTTATGACGCAAGAAATTACGCCGCCTACTGTGTCGCCTTCTTTTTTTATGATTTTTATAAAGTCAATCATTTTCTGTGCAATCACTTGATCAGGACATCTAATATCATTAGTGTCAATTTGTGACAGGTCTAAATCAGCATAATCTTTGTCTAAAATGATTTCGCCTACTTGGCTTACATAAGCCTGAACAGAAATATTATTTTTTTGAAGAAATATTTTTGCTACTGCTCCAGCCGCTACCCGAGCCGCAGTTTCGCGCGCAGAGGAGCGTCCGCCGCCTCTAAAATCACGTATTCCGAACTTTTCTTGGTAGGTAAAGTCAGCATGGGACGGACGAAAAGCCGTCGCCAAATGGTCATAATCTTTGCTTTTTGCGTCTTCATTTCGTATCATTATCGCAATCGGTGTCCCGATAGTTTGCCCTTCAAAAACGCCAGAAAGTATTTCTAAAATATCATTTTCTTTCCTTTGTGTGACAATAGCCGACTGACCTGGTTTGCGGCGGTCTAATTCTCGCTGAATAAAATCTACGTCAAACGCCAAACCTGCTGGGCAGCCGTCAATAACTACGCCTATCGCTGCGCCGTGCGACTCGCCGAAGGTTGTAATTTTAAATAATTTTCCAAAAGAATTGCCTGTTGCCATGTTGCAAAAATAACAAAAATACCGCAGCAAATTAGATTTTGCTACGGTATTAATAAATGTTCACGGATAAATAAGTAAAAAAACGTTACGGTATCAAGTCCCACCCGTAACCTTGTTGAGTAAATCGATTATATTGCGTGGAGCGAACCAAGCCATAAGTGCTGGAATAAATATGAGTATTCCCTATTCCACTCTGCGATTGCATTCCAGTATTGTTGATAACTACGTTGAGATGTGGATAAGTTATTCCCAACAAATTGTAGTTTTTGGTGTAAGCGGTACGGTAATTTTCGGCATAAGGAAGCGAGGTTTTCCAACCTTTCATCTCTACTTCTGGCGACTGATAATCGAGCAAAGTCAAATATGGATAATTGCTATCTTTTTCGAGAAAAAAGATTCGCGAGCTAATTCTTTCGTCCCGAGAGTTGAGTAAAAAAATATATCCTTCACTTTTAAAAAAATACTTAAACTCACTATCTGGATACGCTACATTGCTTTCGCCGTGCAAAGAAACCGAGCCAGCCGTCAGTTTCTCACGAATAGTCCAGCCCAAAGCGGAGTCTTTTCCGATGATTTCGAGTTCGAGCGTATCTTTGAGATACTCAAAGTTCAAATTATTAGGGTCGCGATAATCAGCACCTCTAAACAACATATAGCGAGTTTTTTGACCGATTGCAGGACGGTCAAATTTGATTCTGAACGAAGCATTTTTATCGGCAGATTGCGGATTGGTGTCTGAATTTTTTTGACAAGAAAACATTCCTACGAGAAATATTAAACTCATCAAAAATCTGTGTGGTGTGGTGTAAGTCATCGAAATTCTTTGTTTTTTCAAAAAAATATAAATAAAAAGCAACAATAACGCTCGTGGCATTATTGTTGCTTTTGTGTATTTATATGTTTGAGGTACTTAACTTTTTGCGCTGCGAAGTGTTTATATAACTTTTTTAACCTCACACCGAAAACGGAATATGTAGAAGTTGAATGGTATTTTTGATTACTTTAAATACTATCACTTTGAGTGTCCGTAAAATATTAGTAGCAATTTTTAGTCCAATTTATAAATAAAATGCAATTAGAGCCGAAAGATTTGTACAAAAAGCTGGAGTTTGATAAGATTATCGAACTTCTTGAAAATGAGTGTCTTGGAGAATTAGGAAAATTTCATATACAAAACTTGCACATTAGCAACGAGTTAAGTGTAATCGAAAGAAATTTGAGCGAAGTAAACGAATATAAAATGACGCTCGAAAAAAAAGATATTTTTCCTGAAAAAAATTATGCGTCGCTCGAAAATGATTTAAAAATGTTGGACGTTGAGGGCTTTGTTTTGCCTGTCGAGGGCTTGCAACGCATCAATATCGTGCTGTTGGCGGTGCGAGATATGTTCCGATTTTTTTCGCAAGAGCGCAAAGAAATCTATCCGACGCTCTACCAAATTATGCGCCCGATTGTTTTTGACGAAAATTTGCAGAAAGAAATTACGCGAGTAATTGACGAAAACGGCGAAATTCGTGCCGACGCATCGCCCGAGTTGCAAAAAATTCGCCGCCGAACTCAATCTATGCAAAAAGAATTGGACAATGTTTTTAGAAAAATTATTCAAGATTACCGTTCCAAAGGCTGGTTGAGTGATAATATCGAAAGTTTTAGAAATGGTCGCCGTGTTTTGAGCGTCCCCGCCGAGCATAAACGCAAAGTGCGCGGTATTATTCACGATGAATCTGCGACTGGAAAAACGACTTTCATCGAACCCGAAGGCGTTATTGACATCAACAATGATATTTTTGACCTCGAGCAAGAAGAACGCCGCGAAATATACAAAATACTCAAAGAATTGAGTGCTGTGCTGCGTCCTTACACGTCTGCAATGCGCACTTACGAGCAGCTCATCGCACGTTTTGATGTGATTCAGACCAAAGCGCGGCTCGCCGTACGCCTTAAGGCGAATATGCCGATTGTAAAAAAAGAACCATTTTTTGGCATCGCAAAGGCTTTTCACCCACTTTTATTGCTCAAAAATCAACAAATCGAGCGAAAAACTGTCCCTTTTGACCTCACTTTGCACGGCTCTAATCGCCTTTTGGTGTTGAGCGGTCCAAATGCTGGCGGAAAATCTGTCAGTATGAAAGCCGTTGGACTGCTTCAAATGATGATGCAAGCCGGACTTTTGATACCAGTCGCGCCACACTCGGAGATGGGAATTTACAACAAAATCTACGCCGACATCGGGGATTCGCAGTCGTTGGAAGACGATTTGAGTACTTACAGCTCTCGTTTGAAAAATATGAAGGCTTTTTTGGACGGCGCGGACGAGCGGACGATGGTGCTGATAGACGAGTTTGGCTCCGGTACTGACCCCAAGATCGGCGGAAATATTGCGGAAGCTATCCTAAAAGAGTTGAATGGTAGGCAAGTTTGGGGCGTGATTACGACGCACTTTTCTAACCTAAAAATGTTCGCCTACAAAACAAAAGGCATTTTGAATGGCTGCATGAATTTCAACAGCGATACGCTTTCGCCGACTTATGAGCTTCGCGTGGGTCGTCCCGGAAGTTCGTATGCGTTTGAGATTGCAGAAAATAGCGGGCTTTCTGCGCAGGTTTTGGACTATGCCAAACATCGGACGGGTGCAAATGAAAAAGCGGTAGATGAGTTGTTGATTGATTTGCAGCGCGAAAAACAAGAATTGGAGGAAAAATTGAGCGGTATGACGGAGCGCGAAAAAAAGCTGGAAAAACTTATCAAAACGTATGAAGAAATGCACCGCGAGATGGAGTTCAAGCGCAAAAAAATGAAACTTGATGTGAAAGAAATTGAAATCCAGCGCAGTGCCGACTATTCGCAGCAACTCAGCAAGTTGGCGCGAGAACTTCGAGAAGAAAAGAATTTGGAAAGAACACTTGCGCTTGCGGAAGAGAAGAAAAAAGAAAAAGAAGTTGCTATCCAATCCGCCCAAATATTGAAAAAAGAATTGGTCGCAGCAGATGTTTTTGTGAACCCCGATACGTTGAAAAATGGAGATTTTATCCGACTTCGAGCAGGTGGCGCGATTGGAAAAATCGCTGGAATTGATAAGGCAAAAGGTTTGGCGACGGTCGAAATGGGCTTGATGACTATAAAAGTGAATATGCTGGACTTGCAGCCAGTCGCCAAAGAACCGATGAAAATTATTTCGGTACACGGGATTCAGCGCGATATTGTCGAAAATCGGGCAAAATTTGAGTCAAAAATTGATTTGCGAGGCATTAAAATGATAGAAGCCATGAAACTTTTGGAAGAATTTATTGACAGAGCTTTGATGAGCAGCGTCAATAACATCGAAATTTTGCACGGAAAAGGCGACGGTATTTTGAAAAAAGCCGTCCGGCAAAAATTGAAAGAATATAAAAGTGTCAAAAACGTGCGACACCCCGAAATGAATGCTGGCGGCGACGGCATCACATTGGTGGATATTATTTGACAATATGTGAGTAATAAATTGTCACAAAAACCCACTTTTTTAGATTAAAACTGATTTACAATAGTCCGAAAAGTCAGATTTATTCTCGGCGAACTTACTGTGGTGGTCTTTGGAAGGCGGTGCAGCCAATTTTTTTGTGTTTCATCTTTCATCAAAAGCAGACTGCCGTGTTCCAAATTCAGCGAAACGATTTGACCGTTTTTCTTGTTCTTAAACGAGAACTTGCGCTCCGCTCCGAAGCTGCATGAAGCTATTGCGCCGTTTTCGAGCAGTGTTTTTTCCGCGTCGCTGTGCCACGCCATGCCTTCCGCGCCGTCGTGATAAAGGTTCATTAAACACGAATTATAGCTTGCGGCTGTCAATTTTTCCACTAATTGCTTGATTTTTGACAGTTCTTCCGTCCAACTCAAAGCGTATTTTGTAGCTTTAGAATAAGTGTAGGCAAAAGGTTGGTCGCCGTACCACGCCACTTTTCGTTTGGTAATAATTTTTTTTCCAAACATCATCGCCTCGTCGTTTTTCCAGTCAATAGTAGTAAGCAGATTTTCGTACCAAAAATCTGCTTCCGCGTCGGCGACAAACTTTCCGAAATAATTCACAGTTCCACCTTCAGGTAGAACATTGTGCGAAAAAGAATTTTCGTTTCCAAACAATGTCATAGATTAGTCCAATTTGAAAATTTTACTGTCTAAATTAGAGTTGAATTTGGCACTCAAAAGCTCCAACTTCATAGGCATTGGCATTGAACCAGATGAAACAAGCGTGTGCGGAACTTTGATTCCGTCTATTTCTTTGTAGTCTTTATAGTCGGTCGTCAGTGTTTTCGTATCGTCTTTTACTTTTCGAGTGCTGATTTCGCGCACTTTCAAACCTGTTTTTGCATCAAAAAACAGCAGCGACTCCTTCCCTCTTGGGCTTATTACTTGAACCGTTTGAGTTTCCGCACCGTCCAAATTTTCTATGCCTTTGTAAGTCAGTTTGTAGGCATTTTCTTTCAGCAAATACGCAGCTTCTTTAAACATTTTTGACTCGGTCTTGGCATTTTCGATGTCGTCCTCGTCCATCTCTGATTTTTGTCCCATCGCTAAACTACTGCCTTTCATGCCATCAAAAACTTGGCTTTGCATCACAGTTCCATTCATTTTTACACTCATGGAGTACAGATTGGGTGATTTTGCGGTACGTGTGATTTCTAATTTCATACCTTGCATTTCGGTTTTCATCGTCACAGTCATATCCTTGACGGCGGCTATTTTTTTTGCTCCTCCAATGGCTGTTATGTAATTTGAGATTACATTTTCGGGCGAAATTGTGCTATTTGTGACATTTTTTGAATCTTCTTTTTGCTCTATCACATTTCCGTAATTATCGAAATAATTTATCTTTCCTTCTTTGGAAAAAACTTTCAACTTTTCTGCTTGGTCTTTACTGCCTACCACCACGATATGCGCCTGCTCGGGGGACAAATATTTCTTTGCCGCCGCTTGCACGTCTTCGGCTTTCACGGCACTCAAACGCTCCAAATAATTGGCGTAATAGTCTTTGGATAGATTAAATCTTGCTGTGTTGAGTGCAAAATCCGCTACCGTTCTTGGCTCTTCGAGGGAGCGAGCGAAAGCACCAGCCATATAGTTTTTGACCGTACTTAACTCCGAGTCAGAAACTTTTTCATCTCTAATTTTTCTAATTTCGCTCATAAGCTCTGTCACAGAGCTGTCCGTAACTACATTTCTTACACTCGCACCCGCCGAAAATCTTCCGATGCGTTTGTCTGTTCCCAACGACGACCGTGCGCCGTAAGTGTAGGCGTGTTTCTCGCGCAAATTTTGCATCAAACGACCCGAAAAAACACCGCCACCCAAAATACCATTCATCACATCTGCGGCTGCCGCATCTTCTGTGCCAATTTTGTAATCTACTGGAAACGTTACAGCAATCACGGATTGCACCGCTCCGACTTTGCTCACAAAATCAACTATCGTACTGCTCGGTTTGGTTGGAGTTTCAAAATTATTTTTTGGTATATTTCCTTTCTTCCAAGCACCGAAATACTTGCTAATCAGTGTTTTAGCTTCAGTAGGTGTTATGTCGCCGACAATAATAAAGTAGCCGTTGTTGGGACTAAAGTACGTTTCATAGTAAGATTTACAAAGTTCTAAAGTAATTTTTTCTACCGACGCTTCGGTGGTTACTTCGCCATACGGGTGCTTGCGTCCGTTGCGCATTACCTTACTCACATTGCTCGCAATAGCATCTGCATTCTCTTTGGAACTCGCCAGACCAGACAGTAATTGCTTTTTACTTTTGTCAAATTCGTCCTTCGGAAAAGAAGGCTGCAAGACTGCGTCAGACGCTATTTCTATCAAATTATCGGCGTGTTTTTTCAAGCATTGTGCATAAAAACCGCTTGCACTTGCGCTCAAACTTGCACCCATAAAATCTATTTCTTCATCAATTTGTGACTTGGTTCGTTTGGTAGTTCCTTTTCCCAACATCTGTCCCATAACGCCTACATAACCTACGGCATCTTTCTCTAACACTGGGTCATTGTCCAAAAACAACTGAATAGAAACTCTTGGGAGTTTGTGATTTTCGACCACAATTATCTGCAATCCATTGTCCAACTTAAAAGTTTCGTAACTGCCAATTTGAACTTTGGGAGCAGGTCCACCGGCTGGAGCTTTTTTGCGAAAATCTTGCGAAAATACAGAATTAACTGTCAATAAAAGTAAGAATAATAAAATAATATTTTTCATAAATGCTGATTTACTTTAAGTACATTTTTTTTAAATTAAAAATTTGCCTATGTTTTAGGCTTTTTAGCTGATTTCGGCAAATAATACAAAACAACTCTATTATTTGGTACAAAATATTGTTTGGCGACTCTCTGAATATCTTCTTTCGTTACCTTCATATAGCGTTTTATTTCAGAATTAATGAGTCCAGTATCTCCAAAATACATCTTATAGTTTGCCAAACTCTCTGCGCGCCCTGCGATGGTCGCATTTGAATTGACAAAATCATTTTCTATCTGGTTACGAAGTTTCTGCAATTCGTTGTCCGTTATTAATTCCTTTTGCACTTTTTGTATTTCTTTATCCATCGCTTTTTCCAAATCGCCGGCATCTACGCCCACCGCAGCGATGGCAAAACAAACGGAAAGTCCAGGATCTTCCAACGAAAGCGGAAACGAACTGGCGCGTACTGCTTTTTGTTGCTCATCGACAATAGCCTTGTTCATGCGTGAACTTTCTCCGCGCGAAAGCAACTGCCCAAGCAGTTCGAGGGCATAAAAATCCTCCGTTCCTTGCGCTGGAATCCGATACGATTGATACACGCCCGGCAACTGAATATTATCATAAACCGTGTCGCGGATTTCTTTTTCCAACGCAGCTTCTACTATTTTTGGACGGTACACTTCGCCTTGTCCTCGTGGAATAGGCTCAAAATATTTTTGTACCAATTCCTTTACTTGCGCAACGCTGACATCTCCCGCAATACTCAAAATCGCATTATTGGGAACATAGAACTGCTTGTAAAAGCCAACATAATCCTCTTCTTTGGCAGCGTCCAAATGCTCCATTGAGCCAATGACCGACCAATTATAAGGGTGTTTTTTGAAAGCGCGCTTGACAGTTTGCTCCAAAAAAGTACCATACGGACGATTATCGTAGCGCAATCTGCGCTCTTCTTTGACTACCTGACGCTGCGTTTCGATGCCTTTATTTTCTACTTTAGCGTGCAACATTCGCTCGGACTCGAGCCAAAGCCCCAATTCCAACTGATTGGAAGGCAATATTTCGTAGTAATAAGTGCGGTCTTGTGTAGTGTTGGCGTTGAGCGTGCCGCCATTTTTTTCGACATACTTGGCGTATTCGCCGCGTCCGATATTGTCAGACCCTTCAAACAAAAGATGCTCAAAAAAGTGGGCGAAGCCTGTCCGCTCTGGTTTTTCATTCTTCGAGCCGACGTGGTACATAACCGAAACCGCTACGATGGGCGTAGAGTGGTCTTCATGCACGATGACGTGCAAGCCATTCGGCAGGTCATACTCCTTGAAAAGTATTTCGGTCTGTGCGCTTGTAGCTTGCGCAAAAACTAAAAGCAATGCGAACAACGCAAAAATAATTTTTTGTTTCATACTTCGTAATTGATTTATTTCCTAAAATTTGAAACGCAAATATCATAAAAAGTGGTTAAGATTTCTTATTTTATTGCGATTATTCTACGAAAAGGTATTTATTATAGACAAAAAAAATCCTGACAACCTTTGAAAGATTGCCAGGATTTGTATTAACCCCTTTTACAATTTCAGGAAAGTATCCGAAATAAATTACTTTATTTCTTCTTCATTCCCTATAAAAAAATTCGTTAGAATTTTAAAATTTCTATTGCTTTACTACTTTTTCGATAACGCGCTCGCTACCGTTGTTGATAGTCAATAAATATGTTCCTTGTGGTAAATATGACATATCCAATGTTCTTGCATTGATACCTTTAGTTGCCGACATCGTTTCGCGATGCACTTCGCTTCCTGTGAGATTGGTCAATGTGATGATAACTTCTGTTTCGGCAGTAGTTTCAAACTGAACTGTTACCGCTTTTTCGGTCGGCACAGGGAATACGTTGCTGATACCAAATTTATCGTTTTTGCGCTCTACCACGATTATTTTCGAGGTTGTTTCTTTTGCGTCATTGTCAATGGTGCGCAAGCGATAGTAACCCATTGCGATGGGTTGCTTGTCTTCGAGAGTATAAATTCTTTCGCTGATTGAATTTCCAGCTGCATCTTTTGTACCAACTGTCGTCCAAGCTGTTTTTCCGTCTGCGCTACGCTCCACGATGTGAAGTTTCGTATTTTGCTCGTTGGTTGTTACCCACTCGACCATGTTTGATGTGCGCATTGCTTTTCCGGAGAAAGAAGTCAATGCCAATGGCAAAGCTCCGATCGGACTCAAATTGATACCAAAAGAACTTCCGTCAGAGGCGGTTGCTCCCTGCACTGCGATAGTATAAGTCGTAGCTGGTAACAATCCAGAAGATATAGTAGCTGTCGCAGCTCCGCCCGCAGTTGTGACTGGGGCACAGCCGCCAACTTGTGTTAAAGCGCAGCCTGCGCCGCTATAAACCGCAAAATTAAACGTAGAAACTGCTGGAGTTACATTTGTTAGATTGACCTCAACATTCGTATTTCCCGCCCCGTCGCTTGCTGTTGCATTGGTTGTGAATGTATAGAACACAACTGGACCCGCACCACAAGTATTAGCTGCTGGGTCGGCAGTTGCGCCGCCATTCGTGAGAGTTGCACAAGACAAAGTTTGAGCGGTTGCTCCTGCGTTAGGTACTCCTGTTGTTCCGAGTGATGGCGCAGCTGAACAAGCATCATTCACTGGACCAGTACTGCATCTTATTCCTATACCGAAGTCAGAAAATGTATTCAATCCTGTACGTGTTACAACGTCTAAACTTGTAGGAGCGTTTGCAGTTCCTGCTGCTTGCAACCATGCGCCACCGTCTGCACGCTTGATTTCGCGTACATCTACTAATACCAATGCGCCACTTGGGCGATCTGTAAAGTTGGTAGCGTCCAACTGCATAGTATATGTTCCTGTGCCAGCCGGCAATCCACCAGAACCCAAAGAGCCAGCCGAGGTTGGTCGGACGTTCCAGAATCCTGTCGGAGAAACTCTTCTAATAGTTCCACTCGCTCCAGCATCTGCGATAGTAGCATCGCCCGGATCTGCTGCATTATAGATTGCATCAATATATCCTGCTGTTGGCGCAGCTGTATAATTCAAAAGGGCGGAGTGAGCCTCTACAGAGTAACCCACTGGAAGTATTCCTAATTGTGAGTTACTGGTCGCGGCATTAAAGTATCTTCTAACTGGACCTGTGACCCAGCCTCTTTGTCCCCAAGCCGCAGTAGTAGCTGTAGTTGTAACAGCCGTTTGAGCTGTTCCTGCTGTACTCAAAACAGCCACAGTAGCCAATGAACTCAATGTATTTGCGCCAGAACCTGATGCGGTAGTTCCGATAAGGCTGCTCGCAACAGCAGCTACACCCAACGTAAGGATATTGGTCGCAGTAGTATTTACTCTACCATTGCCCAATACGGTTGCGCCTGTGACTGCCAAAGGCATATTCAAAGTCAAACCCGGTGAGGTAGATGTATGCCAAACTGATAGAGAACCTACCATATTTCCTGTTTGTGCAGTTGGAACTGGATCACCAGCAGATTTTCTAAAAAAGCCCGTTCCAGAAAGGGATTGTGCTACAGAACTGCTGTAAAGTTGAACTGTACTTACATATTGCGCATCGCCACAAAAAGCAACGCCTCTTTGTGCCGTAACAGACGCAGCTGTGATGATACCGTTATTAACTAAATCACCCGTGATAGCCAACACAGCTCCATTTTGAAAAATTTCAGAACCTGCATTGACCGTAATATTTTTTGCTTTTGTAATATAGATAGACGATGTATTGGTAGAAACCTGTCTTTGAGCACTGTAAAGACCACCTCCTACGACTAAATTATTCAGCCCGAGCGTTCCAGTACTGACATTACATTCAATATGGAATCCGCCCAAATTCAAAGGATTGGTATCATCGCCGCCGCCAATATTGACCGTGTGAGTACTACCAGCCGCCGCCCAATTCAAGTCCGCAGACGCGCTGCTATAGCTAATTACTCTCTGTGACCCAGCGTAGGCTGTTATGGTCTGAGCAGTGAACATAGGGTCTAAAATATTAATATTTCCACCTGTAACTGTACCTAAACCTGAAAGAATAGCGAAACAACCTGAACTACTCACCAAAGAGCCAGCAGAAGTTCCATCATTCGGGTCAATATTGATGTCGCCACCAGATTGATTGAATACCGATGTGGTAGTTGCGATAGAAATACCGCCATTTACGTTCAGCACTCCGCCTGTGACGGTCAAAGTACCGTTTACCGTCAATAATTTATTGGAGTTTCCTCCTCCTCCCGCCGAAGATGGGCAGCCCAAAGTAAGATTTCCGCCAGAGATGGTCAGTGTTTTTCCAGCTGCAACAGTGAGGTTGGCAGCTTGGCAGCCTGCACCGGTGACCATGACGTTGTGGTTGAGTACTATAGGATTTCCAGCGGTACAGCTTGTAGGGGGTACTACCATTCCTGCCCATGTATTCGGGTCGTTCCAGTCGCCATCTTGCGCTGTTGAGAAAGTTGCTAAACCAGTTGTAAAGCAAGTAGCGTTGGCATCGCCGCAATTAGCGGTAGATATACCACCTGCACAGTTTTTGGGTACTACATACCATCTGTAAGACGTAGATCCCGCCAAACCTGTAACGGCTGCAGATGTACCTGCTATATTTCCCAACAAAGTGTAAGTACCACCTGTTCCCGGACATCCTGTAGCAGACGTAGCATAATAAATGTCATAAGATGTAGCATTGGTTACAGCACTCCAAGTAAATGTCGTTAAAGCTGTAGCAACGCCAGTAGCGTTTACCGCAGGCGCAGAATTGGTAGCGCAGGTTGATAGAACAGGAGGTCCGCAAGATGTACATTGTATGGACGGATATCTGCAAACGCTTTCGGCAGTACCACAAGTGGCACCAGCTTTATTGATAATCATAAAATAAGTACCACCAACAGCAGGAGTGAATGTAACGTTTCCACCAGTACCATAAGCGACATGATTGCCTGTGGTAGTATTGGTAGATAAATAAATTGTTAGCTCGTCTGTGTTTGGGGTAGTCGAATTACTCGTTGCCGAAGTTGCGAACCTGTAGGTACTCCCAGCTACTAAACCCGTAAATGAAGCATAATCACTTGTAAAGTGGCAGGTAGGACTGGCATAGGCAGGAGTACAAGTAGTTGGTGCAGCTATGGTACCATAAACCGTACCAGCGAATGGGCATTGCGCGGACGCTCCCTGCCACATAAGTAGCATCACAGCGTAGAGCAATAAGTTTTTAATGTTTTTGTTTGTAAAAAAAATCATACCGTAAGAGAGATTTTGTTATTTATTAAAATTTATGAATAAAAAAATTGAAGACATTTATAATGCTACACGCACAAAATGGACTGCAAATAAAGCACTTTGTTTTGATGTGACCAAGAAAATATGAAAAATAATTTACATTAAAATAACTTTAAGTTTGTTTTATTTTTACACAGAGCAAATTAAATTTTTTAAAAATTATTATTAGTAAAAAAAATATTGTTTTTCTACGTTTTTAATCTTAAAAACATATTTTATTTTGTTTTAATGGAAAAATAATTATTTCGAGAAAATATAAAAAAAATCAATTTTTTGACAAAAATATTTCATTTTAGTCCATTTAAAATGCAATAAAATGTATGATTTTGTGACAAAATAACATCGTGTCAGAATTTATTTTTCTTATTTTCGACCAATTTTTCACGGCTATTCAAAAAAAATAAATACTTTTAGCCCGATTTTTATTCTGTTATATTTCAAATACATATTTATCATGAGAAATACACTGATTTTTGGCGCAATAGCGTTGGTTTTATTGTTCTTTGGCTGCAACAGCTACAACGGAATGGCGAAGCTCGACCAAGGCGTTCAGGCGAGTTGGGGCGACGTAGAAAACTACTACCAACGCCGCGCCGATTTGATACCGAACCTCGTCAATACCGTAAAAGGAGCTGCCAATTTTGAGCAGTCTATCCTCACCGGCATAGCGGAAGCGCGGGCGAAAGCAACTTCTATCAAAGTAGATCCAAAAGACTTGAGTCCCGAAAAGCTCAAAGAATTTCAAGCCAATCAGGGACAGTTGAGTGTCGCGTTGGGACGTTTGATGTCGGTGGTCGAAAACTATCCTGACTTGAAGGCAAACCAAAATTTTCGCGAGCTTTCGGCACAGTTGGAAGGCACCGAAAATCGGATTGCGGTAGCCCGCAAGGACTTCAACGAATCGGTAAAAGGTTACAATAACAAGGTGGTGACTTTTCCAAACAATCTTCTGGGTGGTATGTTTGGCTTTCGTGCCAAAGGTTACTTCCAATCGACGGCGGGGTCTGACAAAGCACCCGAAGTGAAATTTTAATCGAAACAGAAACCAGATTTCCGTCGTTATTTTTTTATAATTTTCAGTTTTTTTATGTTTAATTGGCTAAAAAAGACTTACTTTTCTGTTGAAGAAAAACACAGAATAACGCGAGCGATACGACTTGCTGAATCGAAAACTTCGGGAGAAATTCGCTTGTTCATCGAAGGCAAATGTAAGTCGTCCGACCCTTTGAGTCGGGCTCAAGAACTCTTTGGTGTGTTGGAAATTGAAAAAACGACGCACCGCAACGGCGTGTTGCTCTATGTGGCGATGCACGACCAAAAGTTCGCTAT
>JAYWGG010000221.1:0-18386 GCA_043778415.1 Saprospiraceae bacterium | reverse complement strand
CCCCCCCCATGGTCCTGCAATGTCAACTAAATCTTGACTATTAAATGGGCGGATATTTTTGACGTGCAGGCGTATCCACGAGTAGGGGTCGAGGGTGACATTTTTTTCATTGACTTGCTGCAAGTTATTGATGTCGTACTCGTAAGGTGGCTTGGCGTAGCCTTCTGCACGGACTGTGAATTGATACAAATAGGTAGAGTTGCCTACAAAATCAAACTTATATTTTCCGTCCGCCGCAGTAGTCACTGTGTCGAGATTGAAGCAGCTCAATCCACCGCCAAGTACGCTGCCACTGCCTGCGCAATACTGCAATATCACCCGCGCACCCGCCACGGGCTTGTTAGTTCCATACGCCAAGATGCGCCCCTGTGCGATGGTGTTTTCCATTTTGCTTTTCGAGCAGCTCGCCAGCGCGACCGCGACCCACAGCATTAAAATTGTTCTTTTCATTTTAAAATTCTTTTTTTTGTGAAAAAATAGAGGCTTCGAGGAACAGAAGTTACCGACACCTCGAAGGTGTCGGTAACTTATACTAAAAAAATATTTTGCGCAATATGAGTTAGTAAGAAGTGTAATAGGAATTATTTACATTCGTAAAAATGATAGTATCGGAAAATAGACCAAAAGGCACATTGTTCTTAATCCCTCGCCTTGAGATAATAGTGGGCGAATTTGGTACTACCCCATAGTTAAATTGATAAAGAGATTCTGCACCCTTGATATTATAGTTAAGCGACTTATCAGCTAATCCATCAATTAGGATTTGTATTTGGTCATCAGCGTTTGTTTGCCCGATATGTTCGACACTAAACTTTGCAAAAATTCTCTCATAAACCTGAATTTCGCCAACAGAATTATCTTTCAATATTTCAGACTTTTGGGCGTTGATTTCTTTTTCGACTTGAAAATATTCTTCAATCCGAGCCGGTCTTATTCTGTAACAATCTGTGCTGTCCTTTGAATATTTTTGCGTGGTAGTTAGAGTAAATTCTCCATTCCCGTTTGTGAAACAATTCGCAATATCGTCATAATCAAAAAGACTAAATCCAAAACCGATATTTGGGCGGAAATCCAGTCTCATCGGAAAATTTGGAATTGGTTGCATCGTTATTCTATTTATAATTTTTCCTGTGAAAGAAAGTACAACGGGAGGTAATGGTTCTTTTTTACACGAATTAATAAAAATGAAAGAAAAAAGAAGAAGAGTAACTTTCAAAAAATTTAGTTTGTTGAGCATTTTAAGTTTATTTAATTTTTGTAAATTGCATTATTGCACAGCGTGTTTTTACACCTTTAAAACTAACTTGTTTCTTGATGCTGCAAAGTTACGGGCGCGAAAAATACGATTTGAAGTAAATTTCGATAAAAATATATATTTATTTTGCATATATTAGGAAAATTTGATTGATAGAGCCAAAGTTACCGACACCTTTGAGGTATCGGTAGCTTGTATCGACAGCGCAAGGGCAAGTTTTTACGAAAAGAATTAAAAAAATCGTTTTTAATTTTCTTTCCAAACAACAGCAAACTTAAATTTATTATTTTTGCGGTACAAACAAACGAAAGATGCTTCTACTTTTAGACGATGAGTATTTCATGCGCCAAGCTCTTCGGGAGGCTGAAAAAGCCTACGCCGACGGAGAAGTACCCGTAGGAGCGGTATTGGTAAGCAACTATAAAATCATCGCGCGCGGACACAACACCGTGGAGCAGTTGCTCGACGTGACCGCGCACGCCGAAATACTCGCCATCACCGCCGCTTCGTCTTATTTCAATGCCAAATATCTGACCGACTGCACGCTCTACGTCACCCTCGAACCCTGCGTGATGTGCGCTGGCGCGTTGGCGTGGGCGCAAGTAGGCGCGGTAGTGTATGGCGCGAGCGACGAAAAAAAAGGTTTTTCTCGCCACGAAAAAAACCTTTTACACCCCAAAACAATCGTCCGAAAGGGCGTTTTAGCCGACTCGTGCAGCAAGATTCTGAAGCGTTTTTTTGAGGAAAAACGCTGAATACCCAGAAGTTTTTTTTATTTTTTTGTAAAAAAAATACCTTTGTAATGGAGAAAAAACAAGTATTTTTTTCTCCGCACACTCCTTTCGTGCAACCTTTCATTTCGTCCAATGTCATTCCTTTCATCAAACGAATCGAAAAATAACTTTGGAAAATACGCACCCACATCTTGACCTCGTAGAAAAGTGTAAGGCGGACAATCGCACTGCGCAATTTGAGCTTTACCACCTCTACTCGAAGGCAATGTATAACATTTGCCTACGAATGTTGCGCCACGAAACGGACGCAGAAGACGTGCTGCAACACTCGTTTACGGACGTTTTTATGAAAATGCACACCTACGGATACCAGTCGTCCATAGGGGCGTGGATAAAGCGAATCGTCATCAACAACTGCATTAATTTTTTGAAAAGTAAGCGAATGCAGTGGGAAGAATTGGACGGAAATAAAATGGATTTCAGCGAAAATGTGACAGATGACGGAGATGAAGTCAAAATGACCGTAGAAACCGTCAAAAAAGCAATGTCGCAACTCCCAGACGGTTATCGGGTCGTTTTTTCTTTGTACGCATTGGAAGGCTACGACCACGAGGAAATTGGCGATATTTTGGGTATTTCGGAATCTACGTCCAAGTCGCAGTACAGCCGAGCGAAACAAAAGTTAAGGACGATTTTGGTACAATAATCGGCGGGAGTAGGTCGAAAAAAGTTTAAAAAATATAATTTTTAGAAAAATACAATGGAAAATTTAGAAAAATTTATCGCCGAACATCGGAGCGAATTTGACGATGCTGCGCCACGCGCACGAGTTTGGGCGGGCATAGAACGGTCGTTGCCACAGCCCTCGGCTGTCCCAATGAAGGTCATAAAATCTTTTGCTTGGCGGACTCCATTGCGGGCAGCCGCAGCCGTTTTGTTGCTCATCAGCGTGGGCGCGGCGGCTGGGATTTTTTGGGTAAAAAAGCAGCAAAACAGCACGGCAGCAGCCTTGGTGTTGGAAAATACCGCGCCCGAGTACAACGATATGGAGCAATATTACCAGTCAGAAGTGCAACAAAGTTTTGCGAAATTAGCCAGCTACAAGTACCAAGACACTACGTTAGAAACCGATTTTCGGCAAATGGAAGCAGTAGCAAGTGACCTCAAACAGGAACTTGCCTCCGCTCCAAAAAGCTCCCGAGAAGACATCGTAAAAAATTTAGTCGAAAATTATCAAGCGCGCCTACATATTTTAAAACGTATTTTATCAAAACTCGAAGAAGTAAAACATCAAGATTCTTCTTCGCAAATTCTTAATCAAATAAAAAACAATAAAAATGAAAAAGATGAAAAATTGGAACTATAATAGCCTTCTGATGCTTTTTATGTTCGTTGCCACAGCAGCAACGGCGGCAATGCCTGCCAGACAAGAATTTTCACGGAATATCAAAAAAGATTTCAAAGTGAGCAGCTCGGGCGGCGTAGGTATCCACAACCAATACGGCAAAATTGACATCAAAACATGGGACAAAGACGAGGTTTCGGTAGATGTGACCATTATCGTGCGAGCCAATAACGAAAAGGAAGCACAGGAAACTTTCAACCGAATCCGTGTCGATTTTTCCGAAAAACCCGACTATGTGCAAGCCCGCACCTACATCGAATCCAAAGGCGGCAACGGCTGGAATTGGAACTGGAACGGCAACAACAACTGCGACTACACGATCAACTACCAAGTCTATATGCCGAAAGTCAATTACCTTGATTTGAGCAACAAATACGGCGACTCTTTCGTCGCTTATCTCGACCGTTGGCTCAATGCAGATGTGAAGTATGGCAATATAAAAATGGAAGGCACCAAAGAAAGTATCACCGCCAGCGTCGGCTACGGAAACGCCAACATCGGCACCACCCAAAATCTGACGTGCAATGTCAGCTATGGCAAACTCAATCTCCGCGAAGCCACCAACACTGCTTTGGACACCAAATACTCGGAGATGAACGTCGGAAAAACAACTAATTTAGCTATCAAAAGTCGCTACGATACCTACGAAATCGGCGCAGTAACAAATCTGACCAACGAGGGCAAATACGACCATTTTGACATCACGAGCGTCGAAAATACTACTTTCGATACCAAATATACGGACATCAAAATAGGTAGATTGCTCAACGCCGCCAATATGGATATGCAGTACGGCAACTTGGACATTGTTTTTTTGTCCAAAAATTTTAGCGGCGTGGACATCAAGGGAAGCTACACGGACTGCTCGGTCAGAGTGGAGGACGGTGCTAACTATCTGCTCGATGCCAGCACGAACTATGCCGACATCAAGTACCCGAGTGCCATGAACGTATCCAACCGCCGCAACAACGATAACTCTGAAACTGTGGAAGGATATGTGGGCGGAAAGGGCGGAAAAGGTGTCATCAAAGCACGATTGAGCTACGGCGATTTGAAAATAAAATAGAACTTTTGTGACTGCTTTTTGAGCCTATTACAAACAGGTAAAGCCGACTTCCGCTCCTCCAAGAGGAGAGCGAAAGTCGGCTTTTTTTTTGTTTCTAATTAGTGAGGAACGAAAAATAAGGAATGAGGAAAAAATAAGGTACTTATTTTAGATACATTCCCAAACTTAATCCATCATATCGGCTTCTGTAAGCTCGATGTCCGCCACTTCCAAAAAGTGTCCGATGGCTTTCACAGCGACCGCTACTTTCGGATAATCCACATGATAGTGAATGTACTTACCTTCGCGATTGGTGATTACGACACCTGAAGTGCGCAAAATTCGGAGGTGCTGTGACGTGATAGATTGCTCGATTTGGAGCGCATTGTAAATTTTATTGACGTTGATACTTTTGTTTTTGTCAATAAATTCGAGAATTTGCATTCGCAGGGGGTGCGCAAGGGCGCGCAGGATTTCTGATGACACCCGCAACTTATCGTTGTTGATGTCAATTTTACCTTTTTTCATAGAGTGTGTTGTGTTTGTGTTGTGTTGTGTCTTGCAGTGTGGATAAGTCGCCGTCCACTAAAAATCTTGTGCGAAAATATGTTAATTATTTTGATTTTCACAAACACTTACAAAAAAAAATGCCGTAAATCTTATCTACGGCATTTTTTAGCTTACGGTATGGGAATGAATTGACATATTTGGGTGGGTATATATATAAACTTATGTCAATGTAATAAATGTATGCAAACAATTAAGTACCAAGTACTTACAATATTTTTTGTGTAAAAAGGATTGATTTGTTGAACGATTTTCTTTGGTTTTAATTCTGAATGGCTAACTCTTCTACTAACCGAGAAATTTGGGATAATCTTTCTTTATCCAAAGTATAATAAATAAATTTTCCTTGGCGGTCTGTGACGACCACTCCCGACCTGCGAAGGATTGCCAAATGCTGCGAAGCTACCGACTGCTCCAAACGCAATTTGACATAAATATCCGTAACGGTCAAATTTTCTCCCTCCTCCAACAAATCTACTATCTGCTGACGAAGTTTGTGATTAATCGCTCTCAACACCAATACCGCTTTGCGCAGTTCAGCGTAGTCAAGCGCAATATCCTTCTTGCCCTTTTTGAGGACAATGGTTTCATTTTTTTGCTTTCTCATACGTTGCTATTTTATAATTAAGTAATACTTCCTACTCGAACTATACCAAAACTGTACCAATTTAATATATGACGGCACAGCCAAGACTATAATTCACAATATTCCGATGCAAAAATAGCTATTTTGAGTTAAATAAAAAATAAAAACCAATATATTTTTTTTATAATATTTTAGCTGAAACCGTTATGTTTGGTGCTTTTCCGTAGTCAGGAACGAAGTACGCCGCATCTATAAATTTTTTTTCAACAAAAGCTCTATTTGCCAAAAAAACATGGTGCGCCGAAGAACACACAACCTGATAAAATACAGCTTTCGGGTTTTTTAGCACCTCCTCACACTTCGGCGCGCCACTTCCCGAAAACCCGATTTTAGCGAAATCGGCTCCCCATTCTTCCCAAAAATCCGCCGAAATTATTTTCGCTTCGTTGACACACAAGCGATTTGCGTCCGCATCAAACAACGCCGCATAAACCTCCATGCGCCGAGCGTCTATCATCGGGCAAAAAACTTTGTTTTCTACCGCTTTATGTTGCCCGCAAGCCCACGCAAGGCTTTGCAAAGTATCCACCACTACCAACGGCTTCCGCAGCGCGTAGCAAATCCCCTTCGCCACCGACGCACCGACACGCAAACTGGTGTAAGAACCCGGTCCGCTGCTCACCGACACTGCATCAATCGCCGCCAAATCCACGCCAGCTCGCTCCAAGCACTGCTCAATGTGCAGCGTCAGCACCGCAGAATGCGACGTAGCATCGTTGGATTCGCAAAGCGCAATCAGCTCGCCGTCGCGACTCAATGCGGCAGAGCAAACCTCCGTCGCCGTTTCTATGTGTAATATCAATGCCATGACACTCCAAACGTTCAAAAAGCGGCGTTGGTTGCCGTCGACCGCTTTATTTTCTAAATATTTACCTATCTTTCCCAAAAAAATAGTCGCGCCATGCCCCATTCAGCTCCTGCCGTCCCCAACGAATCCTCGCCGCCCGCCGCCTATTGGGAAGCAGTGGGAGATAGGATTTTGGTAGCTCCGCTTTGTTGGGGCTTGGGTCACGCCACGCGCTGTATTCCGTTGATAAAGAGATTATTAGACGAAAAAAAAACAGTCGTCGTGGCTTCCGACGGCGCGGCGTTGGCACTGCTGCGCGCCGAGTTGCCACAGCTAACGATGGTCGAACTGCCGCCTTACGACATTCGTTATCCGACCTCAAACATGACATTCAACATGGCTTTGCAACTCCCAAAGATTGTCCGTGCCGTCCGTCGCGAACATCTTTTTTTACAAAAAATAATCGCACAGTTCCAAATAGAAACCGTCATTTCCGACAATCGCTACGGCTGCTATTCTGCCGCTACGCGCAATATTTTTTTGACCCATCAGCTCAATCTGCAAGCACCATTCGGAGGCGATTTTTTGAGTGCTGCGCAACGTTTTTTTATCCGTCCCTTCGACGAAATCTGGATACCCGACTTCGCAACCGAACCCAATCTATCGGGCAAACTTTCACACGGCGGAACGCTGCCAACGCAAAAAATACGCTACATCGAGCCGCTTACGCGAATGATTTTTTTGGAAAATATAGACACAAAATACGACGTAGCGGTAGTGCTTTCAGGACCCGAACCACAGCGCAGCCTGTTAGAAACGAAAATCGTGGCGCAAGCATTGGAGCTGCCGCAATACCGTTTTTTGCTCGTGCAAGGCTTAGCACAAATGCCCCCAACAAGCCAAACGCAGCAAAACATACACACTGTTTCGTACCTTACATCACAAGACCTCAATGTGGCTATAGCCGCCAGCCGCATGGTGGTCGCCCGAGCGGGTTACAGCACGATAATGGACTTGTCTGTGCTGCAAAAAAAAGCCTTGCTCGTCCCTACGCCCGGACAAACGGAACAAGAATATTTGGCTTCTTTTTTTTCTAAAAAAATGGATTTTGTGACTCAAACACAGAAGGGCTTAAATCTGAAAATAGCTATTTTGAAGCTGTTGGAAATATAAAAAAATCCCTTTTGAGTAATATTTTTAATTCCCAAACGCCCAGTGCAAGAACGCAGGCATCACTTTCCCCCAAGTATCGGGATTGTGTTCGCCGCCCGCCACCTCGACGTAGCAAATGTCGTGGTCTTCGTAGCCTTTTTGTTTCAGTTCCCGTATCAAATCCAACGTGTCGTCAATAGCGTCAATAATGCCGTTGCCGTTGCGGTCGTCTTTTTCGTCATTCGTTCCTGCCTCCAACCAAAATTTCATACCTTCATTTTTGCTTGCGGTGTTCCGTATGAGGTCGTGCATGATGCGATGCCCGTCGGGGTCAGTCGCCACAAATGGCTGGCTGCGCCACCAAAGCGACCCCGAAAAAATACCTACTTTTCCAAACAACTTACTGTTTGCCCAAGCGATGTCCATAGCAGAAAGTCCGCCGAGCGAAAATCCAGCTATCGCGGTAGCCGACTGTTCGGTTCGGCATCGGAATTGCTGGCGCAAAAAAGGTAATAATTCGTTGATTACGAAGTTCGTATGATTTTTGGCACGGCTGCCTCGCCCTGCGTAGTCAGCTTGCGAAGCCGTGCCGTACTCGTTCATTCTGTCCTCGTTGCAGTGAATACCTGCTATCAAAAAAGGCTGCGGCGCGGTATTTTTTTCAAATAAATTACGGAGTGTCTGCGGCAGTTGGAGGCGGTCAAAATCTTGTCCGTCGTTGAGAATCAAGATAGAAAGCTGGGTCGAGCCGTCCGTATTGGGCGGCAACAAAATAGTAAGGCTGACGTGACGCTCCAAAGCGGGCGACCAAAGCCAAATTTCTTGACGCTCCGCAAGCGACATCGGTAATTTTCGGAAAAAAGAACGTCGCAATCTTGCTGCGAAAAGCTGTAATAAATAGTTCATAGAAGCCTAAAAAAGAAAACAAAGGGCAAAATTAGATAAAAATCAAAACAAAAGTATTATTTTTGTAGTTTGAAAAGAGTATTTTGACTATGAACAAAACAATAATGTCTTTTTTTTTATGCTCCGCAACAGTTTTTTTTTTAGCCGCTTGTGGAACTAAAAAATTGGTTTACCAAAAAAAATATGACCTCGCCGAGCAGCAGTGGGTTCACTCGGACACTCTCAATTATGACTTTACGATAGCAGACACTCTAAAAATTTACGACTTGGTGTTAGAAGTCGAACACGCGCCAAGCTATTCGTTTCAGAACCTGTACGTCCGAATCCATACACAGTTTCCGACAGGGGAGCGGACGCAAGAAAAAGTATCTTTGGAACTCGCCGATGCGGCTGGAAAGTGGCAGGGAAACGCTCGCAACGATTGGGTCAAGACTCCCATCGCTATCCAAACAGGTGCTTACTTCAACCAAAAAGGAAAATATACGCTCACGGTAGAGCAATTTATGCGCACCGATACGCTCAATGGCATCAAAAGCGTTGCGCTGCAAATGGAAGATACCGAAAAAAAACGCAATTAATGTTAGGAATGTGTCTAAAATAAACTACCTATTTTTTCTTCATTCCTTACAAAAAAAATCTACTTTTACATTTTTAAACTAAAATATAGCCCATTTTGAATAACACAACGATTACCGTCGGAGAAGATGCGCTCATCGCACTTCTCAAACAGCACGACAAGAAGGGTATTTCTATTCTTTACGACCACTATTCCGCCGCACTTCTGGGCGTAATACACAGAGTCGTGAACGACCACGAAGTGGCAGAAGAGATTTTACAAGACGTTTTTGTCAAAATCTGGCAGCGCAGCGACCAGTACGATTCCTCCAAAGGAAGACTTTTTACTTGGACGCTCAACATCGCGCGCAACGCCGCTATTGATTTTATTCGAGTGAAAAAAAATCAACACAAAAACCAAGATATTGATAACGTCGTACATAGAATAGACGAACACAACCAGTTGATACCGTCGGTGGATAGTATGGATATGAAAAAAATCGCTGCCACCCTCGAACCCAACCATCGGAGCATTATTGACCTAATTTATTTTAACGGATATACTCAAATGGAAACAGCCGAAGCGTTGCAAATACCGCTCGGCACAGTCAAAACACGATTACGAAACGCTTTGATTCAACTCCGAAAATTATTTTAACTGTGAGTAGTGGCAGCACTCTTCGCAGCGAAAGTTGCTTCGGCAAGCTATTTTTTGTTTTACTTTTCAATTATTAAAATGAATATTCAAGAATATATAAACTCGGGAATTCTTGACCTTTATGTCACAGAGTCTCTTTCTCCGACCGAATGTCGGGAGGTAGAGGAGTTACAAACCAAACATATCGAAATCGGGCAAGAAATTGCTGCTATACAAGCCGCCCTCGAGTCTTATGCGATGGCGCACCGCGTCACGCCGTCAGAAAAATTAAAGAATAAAATTTTAGACGCAATTTCGCTCGAAAATCCAGCGTCCGCCGCCGCCGAAGCACCACAGACAGCTAAAATCGTAGATTTACAAAATACAAACTCTACGCCTTGGTACGCCACGCAATGGGCGGTAGCAGCAGCTACGACAGGCTTGGTAGCAAGTGTGGCACTCAATTTTTTATTTTATACCAACTGGCAGCAAGCAAAAACGAGCGTCGCAAACCTCATCGCCGAAAAATCAAGTTTTGTAGAAAATGCCAACGTCAAAAATGCCTCGTACGTACGCCACCTTACTGACCTTGTGAGTCCAGCTACTCATGTGGTTGTCCTCAAAGGGCTGCCCGTAGCGCCAAGCGCAAAAGTAGCAGTTTATTGGAATAAAGAATCAAAAAATACACTTTTGGCAGTTCATAATTTGCCAAAAGCACCGTCCGACAAACAGTATCAACTTTGGGCGTTGCTCGACGGTAAGCCAATAGATGCTGGACTTTATGACACGAACCTCGACAGCAACGTACAGGAGATGAAAAATATTGCCAATGCGCAAGCCTTTGCAATCACGTTGGAGCCGAAAGGCGGCAGTGCATCGCCGACGCTGACCCAAATGTATGTGATGGGAACACTCTAAAGTATCGTTTTTTTTATTTTTATGGGAATAAAAAAATGTTTTTTACTACTTTGCTGTCTTTTTATGTTTACGCATTTTCTGATGGCACAACAAAACTTTGATATTCAAGGGCATCGCGGCGCGCGCGGCTTGATGCCCGAAAATACAGTACCCGCTTTCGTAGAAGCCTTGCGTCTGGGCGTGAATACGCTCGAAATGGACGTAGTCATTAGCAAAGATGGGCAGGCGGTAGTTTCCCACGAGCCGTTTTTCAACCACGAGATTTCACTCACGCCGTTCGGCAAAGAAATCGAAGAAAAGAATGAAAAAAATCATAATTTGTATCAAATGAATTATGAGGAAATCGCTCGATACGATGTTGGAAAAAAGGCAAACCCACGATTTTTGCGGCAGCAAAAAATGGCGGTTCGCAAGCCTCTGTTGAGCGAAGTGATAGACAGTGCGGAGTTTTTTTTAGCGAAAAATCCGTTGCCATTTACGGTTTTTTACAACATTGAAACCAAAACAACACCTGCAAGCGATGGCATCTTCCACCCTACACCAGAAATTTTTGTCCGACAATTATTGGCTGTAATTGACCAGAAAAAAATCCAAAACCGCGTTACAATCCAATCCTTTGACGTGCGTACTTTACAGATTGTCCACAAGATTCGTCCAGAACTGAAGTTGGTATTATTAGTCGAAAATATCGAATCTTTTGAGAAAAATTTAGAAAAACTAGGTTTTATTCCCCATATTTACAGCCCATATTTTGAGTTAGTCAATCCAGAATTGGTCAAAAAATGTCACAAAAAAGGCATTTTATTAATTCCTTGGACTGTCAACGACGCAGCTAAAATGAAAGAACTAAAAAATCTGGGCGTTGACGGTTTGATTTCTGACTATCCCGATATTGCCATTCAAACTCTGCGCTGATACATTTTTTCTCGTCTATCATGAAGTACACTTTGTTTTTTTTTATATTCGTAATTGCTTGTCAATCAACTCATAACGAAAGCAAAAGTACGCTTTTCACTTCACTTCCTTCAGACCAAACTGGCGTTGATTTCGTGAATCAACTTCCAGAGGACGACCCTAATTTTAACATCATTCAATACCTTTATTACTACAACGGCGGCGGCGTTGCAGTCGGCGACCTCAACAACGACGGGCTTCCAGACATTTTTTTTACCTCCAATCGCAAGCAAAATCAACTCTATCTCAACGAGGGAAATCTAAAATTTAAAAATATTTCAGCAGCATCTGGGGCTTGCGAAGGCGGTAATTGGAAAACCGGCGTCACGATGGCGGACGTAAACAACGACGGCTGGCTCGATATTTATGTGTGCGAAGTAGGCGACTATAAATCCATCAAAGGACATAATCGGCTGTATATCAACAACAAAGACCTGACATTTTCGGAAAAATCATCTGAATACGGTTTGGATTTTTGTGGCTTTTCGCAGCAGGCAGCTTTTTTTGACTACGACCACGACGGCGATTTGGATGTGTTTCTCGTCTGCCACTCCGTCCATTCGGCGGGCAGTTTTCGAGATACTTCCCAAAGAAGCCAAGCAGACCCATTGGCAAGCGACCAGCTATTTCGGAATGATTCGGATAAAAATACTATGTCACAAAAGACGATTTTTACGAATGTGACGAAAAAAGCTAAAATTGCCGACGGAAAAAGCGGCTACGGTTTGGGTATAGTCGTGAGTGATGTCAATAACGATGGCTGGTTGGATATTTATGTGAGCAACGATTTTCACGAAAATGATTTTCTTTATTACAATAATTGTGACGGGACATTTCGAGAAGATATTGCAAATAGTACGGGTCACACGAGTAATTTTTCGATGGGAACAGATGCCGCTGACTTCAATAATGATGGTTGGCAGGACATAATGACGCTCGACATGAAGCCCGAAGACGAAACAGTGCTTAAAAATTCGGTCGGTGCTGACCCTTATGACATTTATGAATACAAGCGCGAAATGGGCTACCACCACCAATATCCGCGCAATATGCTCCAGCTCAATCGTGGCGTTTGCGACGAAAAAAATAATGCAAAATTTTCTGAAATAGCCCAATATGCTGGTATTTCGGCAACCGATTGGAGTTGGTCTGTCCTCTTTGCTGACCTCGACAACGACGGGTGGAAAGACCTTTTTGTGACCAACGGAATCGTCCGTCGCCCCAACGATTTAGACTATTTGAAATACATTTCCAATCAAAAAACCCAAGAAAAGTCGTCGGACAAAGAGCTGATCCAAAAAATGCCCTCCGGTGCGACCGGAAATTGCGCTTACCAAAACACCACCAATCTGACTTTCAAAGATGCCTCCAAAGCGTGGGGTTTAGACCAAAAAGGCTGCTCCAACGGCGCAGCTTATGCCGACTTGGACGGCGACGGCGACCTCGATTTGGTAGTCAATAATATCAACCAAACAGCTTTTATTTTGCAAAATAATGAATCTAATCTGTTGAAAAACAACTGGTTAGAGGTTAAAGTTCCGTTTAGTCAGACAGGCGCAAAAGTTACTTTGTACGCCGACCAACAACAACAAACCCAAGAACTTTCGCCCACGCGCGGCTGGCAGTCTTCTTCGGATTATACGCTGCATTTTGGGCTTGGCAAATCACAAAATATAGACTCTTTAAAAGTCATTTTCCCCAACGGAACGCAAAAAATAATGCTTGGAGTAGCCGCCAACCAAAAAATAAATATCAATCCGTCTAATCAAAAAATAGAAAAAAAGATAAATTTTGTGACAAAAAATAAAAGTGTCACAATATCCAATCATTTTGAGAATAAATACTACGATAACAACAGAGAAAAATTAATTCCTTTCTTGATTTCTACGCAAGGACCGAAATTGGCGGTAGGCGACGTAAATGGCGACGGTCTGGAAGATTTTTACTTCTGCGGAGCAAGCGGAATGGCGGGAGAACTTTTTTTACAGACCAATACAGGCTTTAAACGTTCTCTACAAGTTGCTTTTGAGAACGACAAAATAATAGAAGATACCGATGCCGCATTCTTTGATGCCAATAAAGATGGCTATCTTGATTTACTTGTGACAAGTGGTGGAAACGAATTTATTTTTCCTAATCGGCTGTATTTCAACGATAAAAAAGGAAATTTTACTCGCAGTCTTGATGCTTTTCCTGCCGATATGTTGGGCAATTTTTCTTGCGTGCGCCCTTGCGATTTTGATGGCGACGGGGATTTAGATATTTTTGTAGGCGGTAGAGTAGTGGCTGGGAGTTTCGGAGTCCCGCCCAGAAGTTATCTGCTCGAAAACAACGGACAGGGAAAATTTTTAGACATTACACCGAGCGAGCTAAAATATATTGGTATGGTGACGGACGCTCAATGGGGAAATCTGAACCAAGACAAAGAAACTGATTTAGTGGTAGTCGGTCATTTTATGCCTGTCACTGTTTTTGGAAATTTTAATAAAAAATTAGTCAAAAAAGCGACATCTTCGCTCGCAAACACAAGCGGCTGGTGGAATTGTATCACCCTAAAAGATATGGACGGCGACGGCGATACCGATATGTTGGTCGGCAATCTGGGGCTGAACAGCAATTTGCGCGCTTCTGCGGAGCAACCACTCCATTTGTACGTTAAGGATTTTGACGGAAACGGAGCGACAGACCCAATTTTGACTTATTTTCGGCAGGATTCAGAGCGCGTTTTTGTGTCAAAAGATGAGTTGGTTGCCCAAATTCCGTCGCTCAAAAAACGATTTTTGGGCTACAGCAAGTTTGCTAAAAGTTCGTTTTCAGATGTTTTTACAAAAGAAATATTGAAAGATGCAGCGATACTAACTGCTTCGCAGTTGGCTTCCGTGTATGTTCAGAACGACTCTAATCATCAGTTTTCGGTTCATGTATTGCCCGCCGAAGCGCAATTTTCGACGGCGCAAAGTATTGTTTGCGATGATTTTGACGGCGACGGTATCTTGGACGTGTTGCTCGGAGGCAATTTTTATGAAATGCAGCCTTCCATTGGTCGCATGGACGCGTCCGCAGGTTGCTTGCTGAAAGGCGACAAAAAGGGAAATTTTATCGCCGTCGCTCCCGAAAAAAGCCCTTTTTTATTAGACGGTGCGGTGCGAGATTTGAAAGAGATTCGTCACAAAGACGGCAAAAAATCACTGTTGGTGGCTCGCAATCAAGGGATTTTGAGCCAAATATTTTTTAAATAAATATTTTCGCACTCTCCACAAAAAAAAGTGCCGCCTAAAATACCTGCGTTCTTAACACAAATATTTTAGGCGACAACTTTCCAAGCCCTTTTTTTAACCAACTAACTTTCTTCCATTTCAAACTTTATGAAATTGCAAGGGCTTTTGACTACTAAAATTGTACACTTTTTTATTCTGGATATTCATTTCAACCTTACTTCGGAGTCACTACGCCGTCAATGACGTGGATAACACCGTTGGATTGCATCACATTAGCGATTGTAATGTTAGCCGTTGCTCCGTTTTCGTCTTTGAGCATCAAGTTATCGCCGTTTTCCATCACCATTAAGTTACCACCGGCAACTGTTTTGAGAGAAATTACGCCGCCCTTTTGAGCTTTTATTTTCTTGCGCAAAGTACCCGCATCTAATTTTCCAGCCACAACGTGGTAGGTCAAAATCTTGGTTAGCGTAGCCTTATTTTCTGGCTTTAGGAGTGTTTCTACGGTTCCAGCAGGCAAGTTCTCGAAAGCGTCATTGGTAGGTGCGAAGACCGTGAACGGACCTTTTCCAACCAAAACATCTACCAAACCCGCCGCTTTCACAGCAGCCACCAATGTAGTATGGTCTTTTGAATTGACCGCATTTTCTATGATGTTCTTTTTAGGAAGCATCTGCTCGCCGCCTACTACTGTGTTTTGTGCAATAGCTGAACCAGCGAAGAACATTGGGCAGCTAATGATTGCTGCCAATAATAAATTTTTCATGATAAGTGATTTTTTTAATTAATTTTTAAAATATTTACTCGAATAAAGTAAGCCAAAGAAGAGTACAAAAAAACTTTTACTTCCCTTATTAGGAACGCATCTGAAATAATGCAAGCGGTGGCTGGGGCTTTCTGTTTGTTTGTTACGTCTGACAGAGTGCGTTTTCCTTGCCCCCGCTTACATAACGATATACGGCTTTTGAGTGATGGGCGGTTTTTTAAAACCTACTTTTTTTCATACTTTTTTTTAGAAATGAAGAAAAAATAAGATACTCAAATTTTTCAAATAAATTCAACCGAAAACAAGGCATTTTTGAGGCGCAACGCAGCGCGTTGTAACGAAAAAATAACGCAGTGGTTGGTTGAATTTAGCAGAAAAATGGGTAGTTTATTTTAGATGCGTTCCTTATCAAGACCACAGCCGCTCTACCGTCCAATAAAAAGCGATGAGCGCGATGAGCGCGGAGGCTGGCTGCACAAGCAACCTTCGATACCAAGTTTTTTGGCGAAATGGAAAAATCACAACTCCAAAAACAAGTAAAATAATGCTAATCTGACCCAATTCTACGCCGACATTGAAAGATATTATGGACGTAAAAAAAGCGTTGCGCGGCAAACCAATTTCGTTGAGCGAACTCGCGAACCCCATGCCGTGAATCAGCCCAAAGGCAAATACTATCAGCACGCGCCAGATTTTTAGCTCCGTCCATAAGATGTTTTCGATGGCGACAAAAGCAATAGAAAGTGCGATGATTGGCTCTACGATATTGCTCGGAGCAACGATAATATTTTTCATCGAGAGCGCGAGCGTGATGGAATGTGCTACCGTAAAGGCGGTCGCCTGCCAAATGATAGTTTTTAGGCGGTCGCTCAACAAACACAGCGCAACCACAAATAAAATATGGTCTAAACCGTCTGGAAGAATGTGCTTATAACCCAACTGCAAGTAATACCAAATTACGTCTTGCGGCGGACTTTGCTCCAAAACATAATTGACGGTATGCGCTATTGCCAACGCAGGATAGCAAAAGAGTAGAAGTGCGATGATTTTTTTCATGGATATATCAGCAAAAAAGGTGGTTAAGACTCAAAAGCAAACGCCTCTGAAAGAGAAAAATTCTATTTCAGAGGCGTTTGCTATAAGTTACCGACACCTTTGAGGTGTCGGTAACTTCGGTTTATTTTTATTAAAAAACCAAATTATACGTTATATTCATTCCTTACAACTTTGCGAGTGCTTTTTGAGCCTCTACTTTCAACGGTTCGTAGAGATAAGCGTTGTTTTGGAATGCCAAAGTAAGACATTTTTTGGCAGCTGCATTTTCTCCCGCTTGCGCCAAAATCAATCCTGCACGAGCGTTGAGCGTCGGATTCTGGCTTTTTGTTTTGAGTGCGGTCTGGATATAAGGCAGTGCTTTTGCGGCATCTCCTTTTTTGAAATAAACCCACGCGACAGTTTCATTGACATCAATATTCGCAGGGCGACGGTTGTATTCTATCAAAGCGTGTTCGACGGCTTTGTCGTAATTTTTTATTTCCAAATAAGCGTGCGCCAGCTCGCGGTCTGCATAATGCCCGATGCTTTCGTCACTCAAGCCGCTTTGAGCGTCTTTATTGAGAGCTGCGAGGACGGATTGAGCGGCAGCTTCGGCTTGTTGCGACTGTTGAGCAAGCGTATAAACATCTACCAAACTCTCCTGAAACACGCAGTCCATGACCAATGAGTCGGCTTTTTGATACAAAGCGATGGCTTTGGGATATTCTTTTTTTGCGGTAGCCAAACGCGCCAATCCAGCGTAAGCATATCCGTAGTTGGGTCTTTCGTTGAGTGCGGTCAAGTATTGCATTTCGGCATTTTTGGCATCTCCGACATATTCAAAAAGCTGTCCCAGATGCACGCGCGCCCACTCGGTGCCTTCGTCGCCCGGTGCGCCTGCCGAAACCGCCAAGTTCATCGCTTCGATAGCTCCAGCGTAATCGCCATGTATTTCGCGAAGGTACGACACTCGCGAGTAAGAGCGCAAGTCAGGGCGAATAGACATCATTTTGTCCGAATTATCTACTGCTTCCGTGTAGTTGCCCAGCTCTACGTTGGCATCTACCAACATTCCGTAGATAAAAGCATTGTAAGGATTTTTTTGCTGCGCCTTTTGTGCCGTCTGCAACCCGTCCGAAAAATGGTGTTGAGCGAGCTGCAAAGTAGCTTTGAATGTGAGTGCATCAAAGTTGAGGGAGTCCGATTTGAGTACGTCGTTCACGTATTTCATTGCCGCCATGTCGTAGTAAATGCGGTTGCCAGTAGTCCGTCCTTCTTGGATAAAAACGGCGGCTAATTGCAACTTGGTATTGATGTCGGAAGGATTTTGCTCCATAGTTTTGGTCAGTTTTTCCGCCCGCGCTCGGACGGTTTTCCATTCAGGGGAGTTGGCGAGTTCACCTTTTCGCTCTATAAGTGGGAAATTTTTTTCGGAGGCAGTATGGTTTTTTAGAAAAACAAAGCCTACCAAGACCATAAAAAAGGCTGCGAAAATAGCATAAATGAATGTTTTTTTCATTTTGAAGAATTTTTGTGTTTGAAAATTTTGAGGACGAATGAATTTAAAATTATTTATTGTTACTCTCACATACGGTAACAATCAGGCGGACGGTTTTTTATGACCTTTAAGCGAGGAAATATTGTGCGAATTTTTTATTTATAAAACATGTTAAACAAAAAATCTTTTTACTAAAATTTCAAGTAGCATTATATACAATGTGACTGCCTTTTCAGACGTGCCTTGTAGAAATTCAAGTTTTTGCAAAAATATCGTCTGGCGAAGCGAAAACTGTTTGAAGTCTGGCG
>JAYWGG010000220.1:0-5049 GCA_043778415.1 Saprospiraceae bacterium | reverse complement strand
TTTATACAGAGCACTTGATTTTTTTGGTTACTTTTTTCATCAAGGAAAAAAGTGACAAAAACCAAGTCAATGGCTACAAAAATTAAGCTCAAATGAACTAATCAAAATGTTTCTGCGTAACGTAATTTATAAAACATTGACAATCAACATTTTATAAAATATTATTGAATTTGCTTATTTCACTCTTTTGGCTCCAACAGGTACTGATAGACGATTACGAAAACCATAGTAAAAATAAAACTAACAATGGTTTTGAGCAAAATATCTACGATGTAAACAAAGGTAAAAGCATCTACGGAGAAGTAAAAAAAGAGGTGCAAAAAAATGAGCAAACTCGAATAGCGCAAAAACCACGCGATGCCCAACTTACTTTTGGTAGGTGCTATATTGGTACCGTAGCCAGCTTTGGGTTCTAAATAACTCAACACAATCGGACGCACAAAACCTGTCAAAACACTCGCCGCCGCATGAACGCCCAACGAGCCATAAAAAATATCTACCAAAATACCTATCGCAAAGCCCAACAAAACACTCAATGCGTGCGGCGTTTTGATAGGTAAAAGGAGCAAAAAAACTGGATAAAGCATGATTTGTAGGTAATTGAACCCATCGCTGCTGCCTATCGTCATGCGTTTGAGGATAAGAACTTGCAGCAGCGTAAGCCCTATAAAGCGCAATAGATTGGCGAAAATAGTGCTATTCATTGCGGTGTTCCTTCTCCAATTCGGCTTGTTCTTTTTTGAATAAATTATCTACCACATACACATATTGTAGATTGCTCATATCGCAGCTCAATTTTACTTGAATAGAATAAAAATTACTGCCCGCTTTGTTGCGAAAAGACTCGACCGTCCCAATCATCAAGCCGCCCGGAAAGATAGTAGAAAGTCCGCTCGCTTGGATAGTGTCGCCTGCTTTCATGTCGGCGTGCTTCGGAATATCTTCGAGGGTCGCAAGCTGTGGGTCGTTGCCGCGCCACACCAAAGAGCCGAAGTAGCTGTTGTGTTTGAGGGAAGCACTGACGCGAGTTTGTTTGTGAAGGATAGACATGATTTGGGCAAAATGCGCCGAAACACCGCGCACAATCCCGACCACTCCGTTGGAAGAAATCACGCCCATGCCTACTTTTACGCCGTCCGACGAGCCGCGATTGATAGTAATAAAATTATTGTTGTTGGATACCGAATTGTTGATAACTTTGGCTGCCACGAAAGTATATTGCTGCACGAAGCTGTCCAACTTCGTAGAAGCCGTGTCGCGAAGCAATGTTTTTTCAAACTGTGCATTGCGCAGCGTCGCTCGCAGGGCTGCATTTTCGGCTGCCAAGCTGTCTGCTACGCTCGAAAGGTTGGTGTATTTTACCAAATTGTCGTACTGCGAATACACCGCTCCCGACCACTCGTTGGCGGAGCTGACGTAAATTTCTTGCTGCCGATGATTGTACTGCACCACCAAATACATACAGATTCCTTCCAAAAGTAGAAAGAGCAAAAAGCCGCCGTATTTGAAAACTAAAAAAAGTATATTTTGCATAGAAAAAAACAAGAAGGCAGTAAGGACAGCAGAAGTTGGAACGCAGAAATAGAAAAGTTCTTTTCTATGTTTTTGACCCCAAAGCTCGCTTTCCCAACTTCTGATTGGTATGGACTTTATTTTCTTCCTGCTCCCTACACGCTTTTTCTATCAATCAAAAATGAAAATTTATCCGTATTTTTTAGCGCAATTCCCGTACCACGCACTACCGCACGCAATGGGTCGTCTGCTACGTGGACAGGTAGTTTTGTTTTAGCTGCTATCCGTTTGTCCAAGCCGCGCAGCAACGCACCGCCGCCAGTTAGGTACAAGCCAGTTTTATAAATATCGGAAGCCAACTCGGGAGGGGTAGTTTCCAACGCTTTCAGGATTGCTTCCTCCACTTTCGAGATGGATTTGTCGAGTGCGTGAGCGGTTTCGCCGTACGAAATAAGGATTTGGCGCGGTATTCCCGTCATCAAGTCACGACCATTGACGGCGTAGTCAGGTGGCGGATTCTCCAACTCTGGCAATGCCGAGCCGACATTGATTTTTATCTGCTCTGCCGTCCGCTCTCCGATGAGCATATTGTGTTGCCGTTTGATATAATTCATAATATCATTCGTAAATTCGTCGCCAGCGATGCGGATAGATTGGTCGCACACGATGCCCGACAAGGCGATGACGGCGATTTCGGTCGTGCCGCCCCCAATGTCAATCACCATGTTGCCGATAGGTTCTTCCACGTCCAACCCGATGCCCAGCGCAGCCGCCATCGGCTCGTGGATAAGATAGGTTTCTTTGGAGTTCACTTTGTCGGCGGAGTCGAATACGGCGCGTTTTTCGACTTCTGTGATGCCCGAAGGAATACAGATGACCATTTTGAGGTGCGTAAAAAACTTCCGTTGCGTCCCCGTCATATTGATAAGTCCTTCTATCATGCTTTCAGCAGCCGTAAAGTCAGCGATTACGCCGTCTTTGAGCGGTCGGACGGTCTTGATGTTGTCGTGAGTTTTTTCGTGCATCTGCATCGCGCGGCTGCCTACGGCAATGGTCTGCCCTGTGCGACGGTCAATGGCTACGATAGAAGGCTCATCTACGACCACTTTACCATTTTGAATGATGAGCGTATTGGCGGTGCCAAGGTCAATTGCAATTTCTTGCGTAAAAAAATTGAACAATTTCATTAATAGTTGGGCAGTGTTGTGTCGGAACTGTTCCGAGTGTTGGTGATAAAAGCTTATTTTTGTGCAAAATGAAAGAAAATAATGCTGCAAGCGGCCGAACTCAACAAAAAAACTGACAACTTATTTTTTTTTCATTCCTAATTGGCAAAGATAAGGCGTTTTTGGGTAAAAGATTGAAAAAAAAATATTTTTTAGCAAAAAAAGCCAGCAACGAAAAAATATTAAGCGCATAAAGGCTAACCGTCTTTGAAGTGACATGGAGAATAAAGTCACACAATTACATTTTTTTGTAAAATTATTTTTTTTCAAAAAAGTAAAAAATGTATCTTTTTTATTCTTTTGCGTCTTAAAATTGTTTTGAAAACAAAAACAATCGGGTCAATTTTTTTAATAAATTTAGACTACTTTTTTTCAACCAACGAAAGCAAACGCCGAAACAAAGGGAAACTATTATGATGACGGATAACGAAATCATTCGTCTTTATTTGAAGACACAAGACGCTGAACATTTTTCGCAACTTTACCGAAAGTACTCGGGCAAAGTATTCGGAAAGTGCATATCACTTCTCAAAGAAGAAGCCGCCGCCCAAGACGCAATGCAGGATATTTTTATGAAAATATTTTTAAACTTGGCGGGATTCAGCGAAAAATCGCAATTTTCGACTTGGATTTATTCCATCACTTACAACTATTGTATTGATATTTTGAGGAAGGGAAAGAAAGAAAAAGTGCTGTTCTCTGACGAGCCAGAGCGAGCCGAAAAAGTAGCCGATATTGATGTAGAAGATTCTTTTTTGATGGAAATGGAAGTCACAAGACTCAAAAAAATATTAGAAAATATTCCTGCCGGAGATAGAGCCATTTTGCTCATGAAATATCAAGACGATATGAGTATCAAAGACATCGCAGACGCACTCGACAAAACAGAAAGTGCTATCAAAATGAAGATAAAGCGAGCCAAGCATAAAGCGCAGGAAGTTTATTACGAACTTTTTCGAGAACGAGCGGCGAGCAGTTGCTAAAGAATGAAGAAAAAATAAGGTAATCAATTTTTTCAAATAAATTCAATCAATAACAAGACTTTTTTGAGGCGCAACGCAGAGCGTTGAAACGAAAAAATAACGCAGTGATTGGTTGTAATTCAGCAGAAAAAATAAGTAGTTTATTTTGGACGCGTTCCTAACTATAAAATTACACTTTTTTTATTTAATATTTGAAAAACGCAGAAAAAATGCCACATAATAGTTTTAAAGATTTGGAGTCCGACAGCGAATACCGGTTCAAGCAACCGCCGCACATAGAGCGCACCGTCGAAAATAATTTGCGCAACAACTTGGGAGTCTTTCGAGGGGCTGCCAGCATCACGGAGCTTTATCTGACTAAAGTGTTCAGCACTTTCGTCGCTTTTATGGGCGGCGACCCAAATACTGACTCAGAAGGTAGCGACCGAAGCCGCAGCAATCCTGCGCCACCACCGCCACCACATTTGAACTCGGAAAAATTGCCAGAACCGAATTTAGGAGCGAAGAGGAAATAAAATACTTTAATTTTTTCAAATAAATTGAATCAAAAATAACGCAGTGATTGGTTCTAATTTAGCAGAAAAAATAGGTAGTTTATTTTAGAAGCGTTTTATAATAAAAAAATAAATAAAACTGTTAAATAAAAGTTAAAATTAGCAAAACGTCCGCACTAATTGACTGCTTTTGTTGGTTATTCGTTTTATTTGCCTACTTTTACGCTAACAACCAAAAAATGAAGCATAAAAAGGTCATTTCAATCTTAAACACTTTCAATGTATGGACGCACAAAAAATTATGGAATCTCTCAACAAAGTATTAGGTAGTTTTTTAGCGGTCATACCGGGACTTGTAGGTGCTATTGTGCTGCTCGTGATTGGTATTATTGTCGCCAAAATCGTTTCTAAAGTAATCAAAAAAATATTAGAAACGATACAAATTGACCGACTTGGCGAAAAACTCAACGAGATTGATATGGTGCGCAACGCCAATGTCAAAATCAAAATCAGTGCTATTCTTTCCGCCGTCGTCTATTACATTCTAATCCTCATCTTTGCTATGGCAGCCACCGACGTACTCGGTATGCCCGTGGTAGCATCTCTTATGAGCGACATCGTGAATTATATTCCGAAAGCCGTGACTGCATTGGTGGTGCTTATTATTGGATTGTTGGTAGCCGAAGCACTCAAAAAAATACTGCTTTCTTCGCTCCAATCCCTTGCAGTCCCCTCTGCAAAGATAATCGCCAACATCTTTTTTTATTTTATTTTTGTCAATGTTTTGTTGATTGCACTCAAACAAGCGGGCATCAGTACAGGATTTTTGGAACA
>JAYWGG010000219.1:0-5052 GCA_043778415.1 Saprospiraceae bacterium | reverse complement strand
TCTTTTGAGCCAAAACTGCGTTAGATTTTCGTTACGATGCACGGCATCGCGCCTCAAATCTGCCTTGTTTTGACCCAAAATTCTGCGTCACAATATTCAGTACCTTATTTTCTCTTCATTCTTAAGGAATACGAATTATTTTTGAGAAATGTTATCCAATCGGGTTGTAATTTTTTTGAGGAGGTTGAGTTGTCTTTGTTGCGTTTCAAACAATGTTTTCATTTGCTCTTCAATCAATAAATCTATTTTTTCTTGCAAACTGCGGATTTGTACTTCTGCTTTTAAGTTGATAATATAGTCATTTTCACTTTGTTTGCGGTCTTTTTCTTCTTTTCTATTTTGGCTCATCATAATAATGGGAGCTTGAATGGCGGCGATGCAAGACAAGATGAGGTTCATGAGGATAAATGGATAAGGGTCGAAGGAATAGACTGCTGTGGCTGCACAGTTGAAGACAATCCAGAAGCCCAAAATGATAAAAAAGACGATGATAAAAGTCCAGCTGCCTCCGAATCGAGCTACTTTGTCCGAAATTTTTTGCCCTCTCGTCAAGTAATCGAGTGGCGGGTGGAGTAGTTTTTGGATAACCAATTCTTCTTCTTTGATGGCTTGGGCAGCTATTTGGTGCAGCTTCTCGAGCTGTCCTTCTCTTATTTTCTGTATTGGTGGAGTGATAACACTGTCTTTCATCGTATAAATTTTTTTTAATTTTCGGTTGCCGTCATTCATCACAACATATAAACAGCTTGGAGGCTCACAAAGTAGCCACGCAAATAAGGCTGAAAAGGCGTAGCGATGCTGCTATTTTTATCACTCAAAATATTATTGATACTCTGTGTGAACCGCAGCTCAAACGCCCAATGCCGAGTGACGAAGCCCGAAAGCCCAACCACCCAACTGAAATCATCGGTATTGAACTTGTCAATATTTTGAGCGTACGGAATAATGTATTTGTTGCCTCTGTCCAAGATTTGTGTCCTAAAAAGTCGGCTGTACGCCAACCCACCTTCAAAACGGACATGATAAAATCGGTCGCTTTCCACCTTGTTTGCCTTCCAATCCAAAATATGTATCATCACGGGGATACTCACATAATCCATCGAAATATCGAACTCCAAAGAGTCGCCTCTCGCCCACAGTCGGGGGCGACTGCCGCGCCTGCTGTACAGTAGCTCGAGGCACAAGTCAATGTTTTGGCTCAGCCGCACCGTCCCGCGCACGCCCGCCGTAAGTCCCGGCTTATTGAACCCAACATTCAGGTCGCCCGTCAGCTGCGCCATATTCAAGCCAGTGATGATTCCTGCACCAAAACGTTGAGCCTCAACAGATTGTGCAAAAAAACAGAAAAAAAATAGAAAAAATAAAGTAAAGTGCTTCATATTTATTGTATCATTACGGAGATTTTTGGAGTAATAAAGTTTCAAAGCTACTAAAAAATATCAAATCTTGTTTAAATATTCTAAACAACAGCTCAAAAAAGTGGAAGACTTGTTCGCAGCCGTTGGATATGTATTGCGCTACGAAAAAGGCAACTTTCAGTCTGGCTACTGCTTGGTAGAAGCCCGCAAAGTAGTCGTGGTCAATAAATTTTACGACGCAGAGGCTCGCATCAACTGCTTGCTTGATATTTTGAGCAATATCGAAGTAAATGTCGAACAATTATCTGACGAAACACTGAAATTTTACCAAAAAATATTAAAACACAACCAAAGCGCGGTCAAAATAACCGAACCAACGCTTTTTGAAAACGAATAATTAGAGGAAATAAATACGTCCGCATCAACTTTTTAGAACAATTTTATAATTGAAATTAACTTTTCTCGGCACCGGAACTTCGCAAGGTGTCCCCGTCATTGGTTGCCAATGTGCGGTCTGCACTTCGCCCGACGAGCGCGACCGCCGCTTGCGCACCGCTGCGCTCGTTAGCGACGAAGCCACGAATGTCGTCGTAGATGTCGGTCCAGACTTTCGGCAGCAAATGCTCCGCGCAGGGGTGAGCCGACTTGATGCCGTCCTGCTTACACACGAACACAACGACCACCTGATAGGAATGGACGAAGTGCGCCCGTTCAATTTTCGGCAGCGAATGGATATGCCGATTTTTGCCCTCGACAGGGTGCAAAGGGAGCTGCGCGAGCGGTTTGCGTATGCTTTTCTTCCCAGCAAATATCCAGGCTTACCGAAGTTTGAGCAGCACAATATTGACAAAGACACACGGTTTTTGGTGGGTGGCATTTCGATAATTCCGATAGAAGTGATGCACGGAGATTTACCGATATTGGGCTTCCGATTTGGCGATTTGGCGTATCTGACGGACGTAAAGACAATTTCATTCGAAGAAAGAAAAAAACTAACAGGAGTTAAGATATTGATAGTCAGTGCATTGCACCATTCCGAACACCATTCGCACCAAAACCTTACGGAGGCGTTGCAGTTGGTCAAAGAGCTTTCGCCCGAAGTCGCTTATTTTACGCATTTCAGCCATTCGATGGGGCTGCACACCCAAATGTCTGCCCAAATGCCGCCCAACGTTTTTTTTGCTTACGACGGCTTACAGATTGATTTTTGAAAATAATCTAAAAAATCCAATACCTTTCACATGAACCATCTTATCCACGAGTCCAGTCCTTATTTGCTCCAGCACGCCCACAATCCAGTAGATTGGTATGCGTGGTCGCCCGAAGCACTCGAAAAATCCCGCGTAGAGAACAAACCGATTTTGCTCAGCATCGGATATTCTACCTGCCACTGGTGTCACGTTATGGAGCGCGAATCCTTTGAGAATCAGGAAGTTGCGGCATTTATGAACCGCCATTTTGTCAATATAAAAGTGGATAGAGAAGAGCGTCCCGACCTCGACCGCATCTATATGGAAGCCTGTCAGTTGATAAGCGGCTCGGGCGGCTGGCCCCTCAACTGTTTTTTGATGCCCGACGGAAGACCTTTTTTTGCAGGAACTTACTTTCCGCCTGTGCCAGCGCATGGTCGCCCGTCGTGGCAGCAAGTCTTACAAAATATTTATGCCGCATTTTCGCAACGTCCGGACGTAGTCGAAGACCAAGCCGCCCGCCTCACAAATTATATTCGCAATTCGGATAATAATTTGATAAACAAGGAGTTATTAGAAAAGTCGGAGTGTATTTTTTCGGAGCAAGAGGTCGAAAAAATTTACCGACGGCTCGAAGAACGCTTCGACTTGGAAGATGGTGGCTTTGGCGATGCACCAAAATTTCCAGCCACGATGAGTTTGCACTTTTTGTTGGCTTACTACGAGCAGAGTGGGGTGGCGACAGCTCGCGACCACGCGTTATTTTCGATAGATAAGATGATTTTTGGTGGCATTTACGACCATTTGGGCGGCGGATTTGCCCGCTACACGACCGACAAAGCATGGAAAATCCCACATTTTGAAAAAATGCTCTACGATAATGCTTTGTTGCTTACTTTGCTCGCTTCGGCATATAAATTGTTGCCCGAACTGCGCTACAAAGAAACTATCGAACAAACTATTTCATTTCTCGAAAATGAACTAAAACACGCTGACGGCGGCTACTTTTCTGCGATTGATGCGGACTCGGAGGGCGAAGAGGGACGGTTTTATGTGTGGCAAAAAGAAGAAATTGATGCACTGTTAGGCGACGATTCTGAACTGTTTTGTGATTTTTACAATGTCACAAAGTATGGAAATTGGGAACAAAAAAATATTATTTTTTCAAACAGTGATTTTGAAAAATATTTGCAAAAAAACACCCCTATTGATTCCCGTGTAGCCAAACAAAAGTTGTTAGAAGCCAAAAAATTGTTGTTGGCGCACCGCAATTTGCGCAAGCGACCTTCATTGGACGATAAAATACTTTTGGGTTGGAACGCGTTGCTTTGTAGTGCTTTTTGCAGCGTCGCCTCCGCGCTTTCGGACAAAAACTATTCAGAAAAGGCTACTCAACTACTTTTATTCTTGACCCAAAAATTTGGGAACGGAGAGAATGGGTATTTTCATGGGTATAAAAATGGTGTCGGCAAACAAGCTGCCTTTTTGGACGATTATGCCTTTCTGATAGCTGCGATGTTGGACGTGTACGAACTAAATTTTGACGCACAATGGATAGACAAAGCCGCATCTTTGACCCGTTTTGTGCAGCAAAATTTTTTAGATGAAAAAAAACCACTCTTTTTCTTTACCGACAACGAACAAAGTGATATATTGCTCAAGCAAAAAGATTTATACGACTCCGCAACGCCTTCGGGCAACTCTACGATGGCGAAAAATCTGCAAAGATTGGCGGTCTTGACAGGTGAAAAATCCTACGCCGACCAAGCTGCGCAAATGCTCGTGGCAGTAAAAGACTCGGTATTGAAATACGCGCCGTCTTTCGCTCGTTGGGCAGAAGCTGTGCTTTGGGAGGTTTTTCCGCCGACAGAAATCGCCGTTACAGGTACAGATGCGAAGGAAATAGCTGCCGAAATAAATACTTTCTTTGCACCCAATAAGGTGATAATGGCGGCATCGCAGCCCAGCGACGCACGATTTCCGTTGTTGGAATCCAAAGATTTCGGGACGACCGCTATTTATGTTTGTCGCAATTTTGCCTGCGAAGCACCTGTTTTTTCGGTAGCGGAGTATGTAAAAAAATTCAAAATTCGTGAAAACTTAAAACAATAATCACTTTTGAAAAAAAGAACATGAAAAAAAAACTAATACTTATTATCTTGTTTTTCAACTCATTGTGTATATTTGCGCAGCAATTTCCACAGTATAGTTTGTATATGCTCAATCCGCACGCGCTCAATCCAGCTTATGCGGGCTTGGACGGCTCTTTGAGCGCTACCGCAATGGCGCGCAAACAGTGGACAGGCTTGGAGGGAAGTCCTACGGGTGCTTTGTTGGACGTACATTTGCCTGTTGATTACATAAACAGTGGCTTTGGACTTCGGTTAGAAAATGACGCACTCGGGGCGCAGCAACGCAACAGCGTGCAGCTTTCTTATGCTTATCACATACAGGCGGGCGAAGATGCTCGGCTGTCCTTTGGTCTGCGGGGCATCGTTCGCCAG
>JAYWGG010000218.1:0-18511 GCA_043778415.1 Saprospiraceae bacterium | reverse complement strand
CCCGCAAATGTCTTCGTAGCTGTACTTCCTGCACCTGCCGTCCAACTTGGGTCGTTCAGCGTCAAACCCGCAGGGATATAATCCGTTACTGTTATATTCGTCGCTTGGATATTCCCTTGATTGAATATTTCTATGTTGTAAGTTACATTGCCACCAGGCACGTACGGACGTGCGCCCGTCAAGGTCTTCCGCAATGCCAAATCGAAACGCTCTATGAATAAATCCGCAGGGTCGCTGTCGTCTTCGTCGCCGTTTTCATTATTTATCGTATTGTCGGTGTTGCTATTGACCACACCGCCCGCATCGTTAGCTTGGGTATTATCGGGTTGAGAGTCAATATCAGTCGGCTTGGTGGTCGTGAGTGGGTCGGTATCATCGGCATCGCTGATTTCAGCATAGTTGATGATTTGACCACTCGCAGTGCCTGATATATTGAAACTAATTGTTAATTTAATACTGTCTTTCGCTGCAAGCGGTCCTACTATTGTGCGGACGGCGTTTGCACCTGACAATGTCCACATCGGGTCGTTCAGAATTAATCCAGTTGGAATAAAGTCCGTCACTTGGATATTTTGCGCTCCAATACTTCCTTGATTGTAAACAGTCACTTGAAACTGAACCGTGCCATTCGGAGAGAATGGTCCGGTGCTGATGCGTGTTTTTTTCAATGCTAAATCGAAAGTATCGCAGCCCAATGACTGCACATCAAACATACAGCAACTTTCCAAAGTACAAGTCGGGTCTGTAAGAAGCGATGAGGTATAACTGTACCAGCCACCGCCTTTTATAGTCAGACTTCCGTCTGAATTGACTACTGCTGTGTCCACTGGAACCGCAGGTGACGCTACTTCTACTGGCGAACTGGTAGGAGTCGCTGTGCGGAACCATTTGATATTACCGTAGCCTGCTGGCAACGCAGGAACGCTCAATGTGTAAGATTCCTTACATTTGAGTTTGATGGTTACTGATGCGCAGGCGCGCGAAATATTATTACTGCTGTCTGACTCCACAGTATTGGAGATGGCAGAAGCGGTATTGTAAAACAAGCCCATGCTGTCCAATTTCATCACTACTGTGAATGAATCGGCTGCGCCTGCGGCGAGGCTTGCAAGCGTCCATTTCAAAAGACCGCCTGCGTTGGTAGGGCTGCCTGTGGCAGATACAAACAACGCATTCGGAGCGGCTGGCAGCGTGTCCGTGAGGACTACGTTGGTCGCTGCCAAATCGCCAATATTTTCCACTTTCACTCGGAAAGTAACCTGACCGCTTTGTGTTATTTTGTTCATACCCAATACCGTTTTGGTCACTACCAAATCCGCTTGGAATGGGTAGAAACCAAAATCAAAGGTGTGATTATTAACACCTACGTCACCCGTAGTGAAGGCGACCGAAGCCGTCGTACCAGTGAGCGTGCCATCGTTATCTCTGATGTCGTTGCCGCCAGCGTTGGAGGACGTAAGACCGAGATTGACGAGCGATGTCTGTGGGGACGCACCTTGCGCATTGGCGATGCGAATGGTATAGTTGGTGTTGAAACCAATACCGACCGACACATTGGACGCATTAAAATAATACTGTCCGCCGTTGGCAGTCGTGGTGGTGCCTACTACTGTACCACTGCCGTTGAGCAACTCGACGGTAACACCGTCTATGCCCGCCTCGCCAGCATCTTGTACCCCATTTTTATTTTTATCTAACCATACGCGATTACCGATTTCGACGGGCGCGGGTGCGCACAGCACCTCCACGTCGCCAACACCTGCTGCTTTGCCGAAAGTAGAGCCATCATTTGCAGTAGGAAACAACTCATAGCCACGATTTAACTCACCTGTGGTGTTGCTCAACCAGATGACACCGTTGGAATTGAGATTATTAGTTGGATCTATTGCACCCGTCAGGACTTCATTAGTGCCGGGTAGTATAGCAATACCTCCCAATGCAATTTCTTGGTGGTAACCGCCAGTTGTGGGCGAGCTCGCTGGCAATGCCCTATCTCCTGTGTAAAACTCACCACCGCCCGGTCCCTGTCCGTTGGATCCACCACCGTTGCCGCCGCAGACACCACCGCTTTCGAGGGTATAAACTGGCGCTAACAAAGTACCCGTATTACAAATACGCATAATGTCACCACCTGAATCTGTACCATAAGCGTACACATTACCACGCGCATCAGAATTGCCCCCACCGCCGCGTGTTTGATGTGACCACCTATCCGAAAATCCTAAAATGATTGCTCCGTCGGCATCAAAGACGATGTCCGAAAGAAGCGGTTGGGGATAATCTCTACTCGCTCCGAATGGACCCACTGCCGCCCCATTCCAGTCATTCACCCAAACATTCCATTGCTTACCCAACGGATTACCGTCGTCTGCTGCTGCTCCCCTTTTAAAATCCAAAGGCATATTAACGAGCGGCGTGGTATTGACTGCTGCTGCGCCTTCGGGATTACTGATTTCATACACATAAGCGCGGAGGTTGGCACGGTCGGCAGGAGTGTTGGTAGTACTGTTTTCGCCAGTACAAACACCGCCTACATAGAGCTTGCCATTGTGAACCTCCAAACCATAAACCCGAAACACACCGTTGGTGCAGTTCGGGATATTGGCAGGTACTGCTCCACTAAAATCGCCTACTACCGCCACATCGGCAGCCGTAGGGTTGGTGTCAGGGTTGCCGTCGGCATCTATCGTGATGCGATATACTTTTCTATCAAATAGATTGGTAACAAATAAATATTTCTGATTGGCAGACATATCCATATCGCCAAAGCTAATTTTTCCGACTGCGTCAAACGGATTGTTGCTGCCGTTGATGGCATCTACTAATGGCGTAGCCACTTGGTGCGGATTGGCACCCGTAGGAATTCCGATGGCATTGAAATCAATCAACGGCGTAGTAGCAGAGGCTGAAGGATTGTTTGCATTAGTAGTTCGGTATATTACGCCTGTCCCCGCAGGTCCAAACGCAGTATGCCGCTTCATGAAGGAAGCGGAAAACAAAGAACCCGTCGTATTCATGTACGAAAGACCCCACACGGCACCTGTCACATTGGTCTTACTATTCAGATTTACAGGCGGCGCAGAAGTTGCGTTATTTCCTGTCGGCGTGTAAGGAATAGTGGTGATAGCATCAAGCGTCGAGGAGCCAGCTCCTGGTGAGTACTGCACGAGTGCAATAGGCGGATTGGGCTGACAATAGAGCTGCGGCACATTGACTGCCAAATCTACATTAGCAGCTGGCGAAGTGACGAAGCGGACGGTAGTACCACTTCCTGTGGCGTTGTAGTAGCCGTCATAACCTCCCACTGGGAGGTTCGTGAACTCTACACGAGCAGCTGCGCCGCTTGGCACAGCTATGGAGTAAGCTCCTGCGGCATCGGTAGTGGCAGTGCCTATCACAGACCCGAGGGCGTTATAGGCAGTGACAGTGATGCCGGGCTGAAGTGGCTCATTGGGAGTAGCTGTTTGGCGTGTGCCGTTGCCGTTATAATCCAAAAAAGCAACGCCCGAAACTTGAGCATTGAGTGATGTTGCCGAGAACGCAAAAGTTGCTAAAAGCAATCCTGCATAGGCGATAAGGTGTGTGAAATTTCGTTTCATAATTATTAATGCTGTTTATTTCCATATCTCTCCACGAAATTGAGAGTATATGACAATACTATTAAAAAAGTGTTAAATTTTATTTTACAGTTCCACCTGAAAGAACAACAGCGACGGCAGGACACAGCCCTGACGCACACAGTTTTCTACGAAAACCGATGTGGAAATCTTTTACGATAAATGTTTCTGTTTGAAAATAGGAGGACGCTATACGACGCTTATTTCAGCGATAGCAGGAAATACTGACTGACTAACTTAAATTGTAAACCGCAGCTTACAAAATTTCCTTTGAGGAACGCATCTAAAATAAGCTACTTATTTTTCTTCGTTCTTAAGGAATATATATTAAAATTGAAAATTTTTAAACTATCATTTCAAAAAAATGAAAACACACGCCATAGCGTACAACTTCAAACAGTTGAAACTAAAAATGCTTTTGTGCTGATAGTTTGTTTGGGCGGGTTTGCCTCAAAAAATATTAGAATGGGAGAGCTGTGTGAGCGTCTTTCATTTCTACACTGCAAATGTGCATTAGTTTTTTGAGAAGTCCAAATTTATTTTCATTTTTTTATAAAAAAAACAAAAATAAATGCAAAACGAGTGGTTAGAGCCAGCCGATGCCACAAAAAATTTGTTTGGAAGGTCATTGATAGCTTGTTAGCAACCAATCACTTATTATATTCCAAAAATGATGCCGAAAATTAAGAATATAGGTTTTTGTGCGCAAAGGAACTGAAAATGATAAAAAAGTAATTTTATTCCACTTTTACGCATATAGTATATACGTAGCAAAAAAAAGTCCAACTCCTGTGACGGCGTTGGACTTTTTCTATTTTTTAGTTGAATGATTCTACTTTCTTCTGCCTTGCACCTCCACGTCTGGTTCGTTGAATTGCGTGACGAGGATTTCGGTACGGCGATTGGCTTGGTGCTGCTCTTCGGTGCAATCTTTGCTATCACGAGTTTTACAGACACAGTTATTGGTCAGCTGCTGTTCGCCGTAGCCTTTGGCTTTGATGCGGCTGGCGGCTACGCCTCTCGAAATGATGTACTTCACTGCGCTTTCGGCGCGGCGTTGAGAAAGTCGGTCGTTGTAAGCGTCTGTACCACGGCAGTCGGTATGAGAACCCAACTCGATAGCCATGCTCGGATAGCGCAACATATACCCCACTACCCTATCCAACTCGGGCTGCGCGTCGGCACGAATATTTGACTTGTCGAAGTCATAAAATATGTCTTTCAGGACAATAATCTGTCCTTGCGTGAATGGGCGGCGCGGCTCTAAATCCAGCGTAGCGGTTTTCTTTGGTGTTTTTTCGCAGTCAATTCCTTTGGTAGAAATATTGGTGCGCTCCTCGAAGAAGCCATCTTTGGTGACGATGAGTTCGTAGTCGCAATCACAATCGAGTGCAGTCGTGAATTTTCCTTTGGCATCGGTCGTAAACTCTTCGGTTTTGCCGGTGCAACGGTTGAGCAAACGCACTCTTGCTCCCGGTAGTGGCTCGCCAGTAATTTTGTTGCGCACCAAACCTTCAAACGGGACGGCGGGCGATTTTTCCATCGGAATCCGATATTCTTCGCCAGCCATGATTTCGGGAGATTCGGCAGTCACTATTTTTGATTTGTAACCTGTTTTGGAGAGTTCAAATCTATATTTGCCGCCTTCGGGCTTTATTTCGGCGATAACTTTTCCGTCTTTGTCGGTTATCATTCGGCGGCTGCCGTTGGCATCGTCTATGTCTATAATATTTACGATTACGTCTTCCAATCTTTGATTGGTTTTGGCATCATAAACTACGATGCGACGAGGTTGCGCACGAAGTTTTGTTTTGTCCCAACTGAACGAATAAACATCGTCCAAGCCTTTTCCGCCCGAGCGATTGGAGGTAAAATAGCCTTCTTTTTCGGAAGAAGTAGTAGTGATTCCGAAGTCGTCGGCAGCGGAGTTGAACGGTGCGCCCATGTTGATTCGCTTCGTCCAAGTGGATTCGTCGCCTGTTTTGTTTGCTTTATAAATATCCAAACCGCCGTAGCCCGCAAATCCGTTGGAGGAATAGTAAAGGGCATCGTCTTCGCCGATGAAGGGGAAAATTTCGTTGTCCGCACTATTGACGGTGTTGCCGAGATTTTTGGGGTCGCCCCAAACGCCGTCGGTAACATTGGAAACATAAATATCCATGCCGCCGAGTCCGCCCGGACGATTGGAAGCAAAATACATTCGTTTGCCGTCGGCAGAAAGTGTTGGGTGAGCACAGCCGAATTCGTCGCTGTTGAAGGGTAGATATTTTATATTTGTCCAGCGACCGTTTTTGAGTTCGGCGGAGCAAATTTTTAGGTCTATAAGTCCGTCCGCGCTTTTGCCTTTGTAGTTGTTGCGCGTAAAATACATGATGTTGCCTTCTTTGTTGAAAGTTGGCACGCCGTCGTGGTATTTTTCGTTGAGGTCTTTTTCCATCGCTTCGGTGTCGTAGCCGCCTTTATCATTTTTTTTGACGTAAAAAAGATCCGTAAAATTGCCGCGCGTCCATTTGTCGCCGCAATCTACGCAAAGATTGGTTTCAGGATTGTACCTTGATGCGCCGCCACGATTGGAGGTAATTACCAGACCGTCGCCGAATTTGACGGGCGAAAAGTCGAGTGCGGTAGAGTTGGCGAAGTCCGCATTTTTGACCTCTACGCCCTCACGGTTGAATTTTTGCATCTCTGTGCAGTTGGTCACGAAGCCGCGATTGGCTTTGGTGGTTTCGTCTGCCGTCGCCAAAAACTGGTTGTAGGTACGGACGGCTTCCTCGCATTTTCCATTGCTCAACAAGACCTGCGAGTAGCGGAGCAGTTGTTCTGGCTCTTTGTTGTCGGACATGAATTTGGCGTACCAATATTCTGCCGTGCGGGTGTCCGCATTGAGGCGATACGAGTTGGCGACTCGCATAATTTCTTCTTTCGTCAGTTCGCTTTCTTTTTTGTCTTTCAGAATTTGAGCTGCGGAAGCTGCATAACCGAGCTGGTTGTAGAGCTTATCGGCACTGTTTTGCTGCGCCAATAGCCCTGTCGTCGCTATTGCCACACACCACGCTGCCATTATCCATTTTCTTATATTTTCCATTTGTCTTTTTTTTAAAATAATTTAAGATAAGAAGGAGTTGAGAATCGAAATATACAAGTCGGAGGGCGTAAAATTTTTCTCCTTACCTGATGTTCCAGATTTTCTATGTTTCAAAAATAGCGTATGTGGCGTATTTTTTCGTCTTTTCCGCAGCAAATAAACAAGTATTCTACCATGACCTCAAAGCTACCGTTGGTGTAGTTTGCCAATTTGGAAATCGTAAAATCATAGCCCAATCCTGCGCGGAGATTGCTATTGAATTGGTACTGCAAAAATGCGTCTATCGAGTCGTCTGCACGGTACGAAGCCCCAAGCCACAGCGCATTGCGAAGCATAAAACTCGCATTGGCTACCCATTCAAACGGCGCACTGGGATTGTAGCTGATGAGGACAGAAGGGCGAAATTTGACATCTTTGGTGAGGTCAAAAACCATGCCCGCCATTCCGAAATAGGTTCGTTTGTCTTTGGGATTGACACCACTGTTCAAACCGTCTTTGCGATAGTAGGAAGTTTTGAGCAATCTTGGTGCCGATATTCCTGCAAAGAAATTGTGCTGGTAGTAATAAATACCTGCACCGAAGTTCGGGAATATTTTAGAGTCATTGGCATCTGGAATAACGGGGTCTAAATTCGCCGACGTAGCGGGGCGTGCGTCTTGCCAGCGCGTCTGAGTGAACTCGAGTTCGCCCTGAAGTCCAAGACTCAAGATTCCTTTTCCCGTTTTGATGCGGTAGGCATACGCCAAAGTACCTGCTACGTTGTTGAGCAAGCCGATTCGGTCGTTCACCAATGTCAAGCCGATGCCGCAGCGATTGGAGGCAAAAGGCGTGTGAGCACTGACGACCGCCGTATTGGGTGCGCCGGCGAAGCCTGTCCATTGATTGCGGTAAAGCGCGGTAATGTCTAAACATTCTTTGCTGCCCGCGTAGGCAGGATTGTAAGCCAATTTGTTGAATACGAACATCGAATATTGAGGTTCGTACTGTGCCGATGCGGTGAGTGCGGCACTTAACAAAACAAGTATGTTGAATATTTTTTTCATTTTTTAATATTTTTTAATTTTTTACCCAATTTTCAACCGCCTAAAAGCGATTGAAAATTGGATAAAAAAATAGAAGATGAGTTATTTTTTTAGCGGACGATGGTTAAGTAGCCTTTTCTGACGGTATCCTTATTCGGGTCTGGTTTGAACACATAAAAATAAGTACTCGCTGGAAGCGGTGTTCCTTTGTAAGTTCCTTTCCAGTCGCTGGCGTAAGGTTTCTTCTGGAATACACAGTCGCCCCAACGGTTGTATATCAACAACTCGTTTTCGGGATACCTATCCACGCACAGGATTTCAAATGCGTCATTCGTACCGTCGTCATTTGGAGTAATAATATCAAAAATATCACATTCCAACGGACCTTGTACCCTGAACGTCACCAATGCAGTGTCACATTCATTTGGACAGTCTGAACTGCAAATTTTATACACCAATTCGTCTGTTCCCACGAAATGCTGGTTCGGGTCATAGTTGATGAGGTTGCCTACGACGGTTGCAGTACCGTGTTTGGGCGGCGTGATAATAACAATCATAGGACTCGTACCCACCAAATTATCATTGTCCAAAACTGTTGCTTTGAATGGGTCAGGTTTGTCAGTTTCTAATGTATAATTATCTGGATTCGCGATTGGCGTACCGCCGACGACGACCAAGCTCAAGTTGGACGTATCGGTAGCGCACTCCGTAGCTTTGATGACCACATAATATTGACCTGCGTTGGCGGTCGTCACATTCGGAATCGTCAGGATATATCCTGCATTGTTGAACACTACGCCGTTTGGTCCATACCAAGTGTAGATTGCTCCCGGAATAAGCGGTGCCGTCAATACCAAGTTGCCCGTTGGGCAAAGCGGTCCGTTGTTGGTCACGCCTACTGCCATTCCCTTACCCAGCACCATTATTTGCAATGGGCTGGAAGGCAACGAAGTACAGCCGTTTTGAGTGACTGTGACAGTATAAAGTCCCGAATTTGCTGGCGAAGCATCGTTTATTTTAAATGTATTGGTCGTCGTAGTTGCTAACAATACGTTAGCGGTGCCGTTGTTGAAATACCAACTGTAAGTGCCGCCCGCGACTGGTGTTGCTACCAACTGTATCATTTCGCCTACGCAGACCATCGAGTCAAGAGCAGACAATATAGGAGCGATAGGTTTGTCAATCACATTTACTTGCACGAACTGTGGCGTAGATTGGCAGCCACCTGCGATGACGACTAAAACGTAAGTGCCACTCGTAGCGGTCGTAGATGGAAATATGCAGAAAGGAAAAGGTCCTTTTGCCGGTGCTTGCCCTGCGAAGAGCGGCACTTGCGGATTGGCTAACGAAAGCCAAGCGTAAGTAACATTTCCAGTAGCATTGGGCTCACCAAGTCCGCTCAAACAGATGCTATCCCCTGCGCAATATTGTCCACCACCAGAAGTGGAAACAACTACTGGAAGCGGCGTAGCGACGACCGTGACAGTTGCTTTTACGGTCTGTGTGCAGCCCTGAATTTTGACCGTTACCTCGTAAGTTGTATTAGCCGAAATAGCTCCGACTGTCGGATTTTGAAGCGTCGAAATAATCGTTGTATTTCCGACTATTCTCCATTCGTATAAGACAGTTCCTGTTCCGCCCGATGTTTGTGCAAAAAGCTGGACGCTGTCTTGCGTAGCGCACACTGGACTGTTGCTGCTTGCTGTCACCGTCGGTAAAGCATTGACAACAACATTGACTGGTTGAGAAAAATCAGACGCACAGCCATTCACCGAAATCTTGACGCTGAATGGTTGAGGGCGATTGGACGGCACTTTTACAGTATTCGTAGTAGAAGTGAGCATCATGCCTGCTCCGTCAAACCACATATAAGACGCGCCTACGATGTTTTGCGTGGTCAGCATGATACTGTCGCCTGCGCAGACGGGACTGTTGGTCACTATCGTCGGCGTAGCTGGTTTTGGTTCGACATTTACAAAAACAGAAAGCGGGTCGGACATACAGCCGTTTGGAGTCATCAGCACCAATGTATAGCTGCCTTTGTCTGTAAGACTTGCTGTCGGAATAGTCACAGAGTACGGACCAGGTGCAGCGGCGTTGCCTGTAAAGGTAAAGCCGTTGGGTCCAGTCCAAGTGTATTTGACGATTTCGCCTGTCGCTGGTACGCTACTGGTCGCGCTCAATAGCACGTCCGCACCGACGCAATAGTCGCCTGCGCCGACGATGTTAGCTATCGTTGGTTTGGCAAGAACAGTCAGATTGACTGCTGCGGAATACGCAAACACGCAACCGTTGGAAGTAGTCAATACGAGCGTATAAGTTCCCGTGTTAGCGGTCTGTGCATTGACGATGTTTAGGCATACGCTATTTCCTGTCGCAATGCCGCTTAATGTAATATTATTCGGACCTGTCCATACAAAAGTCGTACCCGTAGGGATTGCGTCAAAAACAACACAGGCGTTGGAGGTAGTGCCTGCGCAAACCGATGTAGAACCCGAAGCTCCTGTAATGGTTGGTTTTTGAGTCACATTGACTGTCGTAGTAGCTGCGTTGGTAGAAGTACAGCCATTCAAAGTAACCGAAAGTACATAAGTAGTCGTGGCATTTACTCCCAAAATAATCGGATTTTGGTTGGTAGAGATGACCGTGCTACTACCTTGTACTGTCCAAGCGTAAGTGCCGCCGCTCGGCTGTGCGAACAGGTTGGCATTTCCGCCTGTGCAGATTGTACCGCCATTGGTAGCGATTGCGGTTGGCAGTTGATTGACCGTAACATTCAAGGGTGCAGAAGCTGGCGAGTTACAGCCATTGGCAGCCACAGAAACGGTGTAAGGACTGACGACAAGATTTCCTGCTACTGCGAGCGTGTTGGTAGTGGTAGTTACGACATTACCTGCTCCATTTGTCCAAGTATAAACGCCACCTGAAAAACTCGGCGAAGCTGTCAGTTGTAGCGTTTCATTGACACAAACAGACGTTGCAGCAGCCGAAATGGTAGGTGCTGGTAGCTGTCCGCCGACGCTGACACTCACGGATTGTGGTGCAGACGAGCAGCTTTGATTGCTCAATATGAGGGTATAACTTCCAACTTTTGTATTATCCAAAACACCTAAATTCGCAGGAAACGGTCCTGAAGCAGGAGCAGTTCCAGTAGCAGAAAAGCCATTAGGTCCTGACCATAGGTATGTCACATTGTATGTAGCTCCTGCTACTCCGTTGCCTACAAGCGTTACGTTGCTGCCGATACAGTAAGCATCGCCGCCAGCGATGGTGGTAATAGAAGGCGTAGGGACGACGACTACCGTAGTCATATCAAGTCCGTCGGAAGCACAACCCGGTACGCTTACGCGAAGTTTGTATTCCGTATTGACAGCAATATTATTGAATGTCGGATTTTGTTGCGTAGAAAGTACCACGCCCGCAGCGTCTGTCCAGGTATAAGTAGCATTTGGATTGGTCTGTGCGAACAATGTAACGCTGCCACCCGAGCAAATTGGACCCGAATTGGTCGCTATTGCGACGGGTGCTTGATTGACAGAAACAAAAATAAGCTCTGAAAGCGGTGATTGGCACTCCGCAGTAGTTACTTTCACAGTGTATGGAGAAACTGCATAAATCGCCGATACTGAAAATGTAATATTCTGTGTATTGAATGGCAGCACTACTCCGTTGGCATTTGTCCAGATATAAGTAGCTGGCGTGCCTTGCAGCACTGCTGGATAAGGAGCTAACACACTCAACTGAACATTGTCGTTGGAGCAGGTCGGTGAGTTGGCGGATACCATCGGTTTGGGCAAGTTGAAAGTGCAAGCTACTGGTCCGCAGCTATCTACGATAGCAATAGTGAGCGTCCCCGTGCCGATTTGAGGATAAGAGAGGTACGTCCAATAATCTTGCATTACTCGGTTGCCAGAATCGTCGTTGTACTGAAAAGAAGTTGTAGTCGGAAGTGGATTGCCGGGCGTACCGCCGCCGCTCACTACACCGCCAGTGTTTGAAAAATCATAATAGACTGTATCGCTCGGGGCATTCAGTCCGTTCAGACGCGTAAAAACAATTTGTCCCGGACAATTTTCTACGTCGTCCAACATGATATGGATTTCTCCGCCTCGAAGGTCCAAGCGGTAGCTGAATGTAAAATTGGGTTGTGCGACTACATTGACACCAAGCCCGTTTTGTCCGTTCCAGAGGATAGAATCACGTCCGACTGCCACAGCCTCGTAAAGGGTAACGTCCACAGGGTCTGTAAAGCTGCCGTTGTTATCGAGGTCTAAAGACAACTTGACAGTACCTGACACATTTGTGACGAACCTAATATAGCCGCCCTGCCCTACTTGGGTCGTATCTCCGTTACATACGTTCAACGGACTACTGGAGCTGAAGTTAAAGCTGTCAATGGAAGCCGACAAACTCGCTGGCGGATTGAACAACCACGTCATATAAGTATCGTTCCGAAATACGTCCGTCACCATTGCCGTTGCGGGCATCGTAGGGTCAGGCGTATTAAAGAATATTTTATTATTTATGATAGAACCAAAATCGCGGGCTTGCGGCTCGTATAAATATTTTCGAGCGGGCAGCCACGTCATAGGATTAGAAGAGCGCGTGAAACCAACAGTATCTATATCCGATGAATAAGAAGGCTGTTGATTGCCGAAGGTAAGTCCTACTGTATTGGAGGATATTGGAAAACCCCACGGCTTTACGTCCGCAAAATCAACTTTGTACAAAAAGCCGTCTTTCGACAACACATAATATTTAGGCGAAGTCGAAAATTGCGTCGTAACACCAGCTTCATTGACGATAGAAATTTGCTCATTGGTGAATAAGCGTCCTTTGAGAGGCGTACCGCCGCGATTTCCTGCTGCACCCTGCGAAACCGTCACGTCCCATGCCAAAACAACGCGATTGGTAGCGGGTTGGTTGGCATTTTTGTTCCATGGCTGATTGTTCAGTAAGTTTGCAAAACCCAACGCTCCGCTGTAAGAAGGATAATCAAAAGTCACTGTCCAGATGCCTTCTTCGGAAGCTCCTGCTTGGACTACGCCCGGCACATAACCTGCTCCGAGAGTGGTACCGCCGCCAGTGGGTCCATTTTGCTCTTGCGTACTGTTGTTTATAATGGCAGTGACGCTACCAAAAGCACCTGCGGAAAAGACTGAATGAACTGTGCCATTGGGACGATAGACGCGGATAAGTCCGCCAATATTGAGTCCGAAATTATTGAAGCCTAAATGGCTCGCACCGACATTGATAAATTCACCGGAGCGCACAAAGACCTTGTGTTGCGGACGGCTGGCGGCATCTAAAAAGAGGCGATAGCCGGGGTAGTTGATAAAATCAACGGAGCCTTCTGCGAAGGCGGGCGCGGTTTGCAGCATCCATGCTGCAACGATTGCCAATATCCAACAACTGTGTTTCAGATTATTCCTGAAAGAGTTGAAAGAAGACCATCGCCGCTTGGGTGATTTGAGTCGCTGTTGAGTCATATTTACTTGTTTGGTTTTTCAAAAAGTTGAAAAGGAATAGATATTGCGTTTTTGGAACGAAAAAGTGACCATAATTTTTTGATGGAACAATACTATAAATTACTACGAAAAAGACGTTTAAATTCTTGATTGGTCACAATATACTAACTTACTACCTCAAAAATAGTGCCTTTTATTCACATTTAATAATATTTGATAATGTTTTAATATAATAAATATAATAGCTTCTTATATTTCGCTGTTGCCAACGCCAAATGAGCCATGAGTCGTGAAAAAATAAGGATTTTTAATTTGTTAAAATTACTTCGTATTGTTTCCAATTCTAATTGACGGTTCTTTAACGCTGCCTTAATCCACAACGCTGCCTGACGTTGCTCCTTTAAAATGCCATTAACGTTTTATTCACAATTATAAAATAGACCGTCACTTTTTTGACGAAAATAAAAATATTTAATTCTTATATTTTAGGAGTGAAGAAAAAATAAGGTACTTAATTTTTTTCAATAAATTCAATCAATAACAAGGCATTTTTGAGGTGCAACGCAGGGCGTTGAAACGAAAAAATAACGCAGTGATTGGTTGTAATTTATTGAAAGAATGAGTAATTTATTTTAGATACATTCCTTACCCAAAAAAAACTCGTAACTTTGTGCTATGAATATAGAAATTTTACAGCGCGAACTCCTCCTACGAACTTCTCGCTCGAGCGGAAGTGGCGGACAGAACGTCAATAAAGTGGAAACCAAAGTCGAGTTGGTGCTGAATATTCGCAATTCGGCGGCTTTCTCGGAGGCTGAAAAAACGCTCATCTTCGATTGTTGGGCTTCTAAAATAACCGCCGACGGCAATTTGAGTGTCACCAACCAAACGGAACGCTCGCAACTTTCTAACCGCATCTTGGCAGAAAAAAAACTGCTCCGACTGCTCCGAAAAGCCCTCCAGCCGCCCAAAGCTCGTCGCCAAACTACCGTTTCGTACAATACTCTGATGAAGCGGGGGCGCAACAAACGCATCAACTCCGAAAAAAAAGCCAACCGCCGAACTATCCGATTGGGAGATTAGAAATGAGAAAAAATAAAGCACTCAATTTTTTTCCAATCAATTCAAACAATAACAAGGCATTTTTAAGGCACAACGCAGAGCGTTGAAACGAAAAAATAACGCAGTGATTGGTTGTAATTTAGCAGAAAAAATAAGTAGTTTATTTTAGATACATTCTTTAGAGCCGCTAATGGGCGTGAATGATGTCTTTCAGCTTGCGGAGTACGAAGATTATTTTTAATAAATCATCTTTGTCCGTCGCGTCAAATTGGCGGCTGATGGTGTAGTGATTGTCTTTTAGCGTCGCAAAATGCCAGTTGTGACCAATTAAATAACCGCCGTAAAGCGTTTTAGGTTCGGGGTTGAGCTGTTGGGCAATAAGCATAGCAACCAACATCTGGGCTTCAGGATCTTTTTTTTCGCCCCTCTTTTTCTTGAACTCTTGCAGAAAAAAATAAGGCACATCGGGCGTATTGAAAGGCAAAGGAGTAGCAATTAGACAATCGCTGACTACCGATAAATCATAACCTTTGACAGTCGCGCTCAAAGGTCGCTCGTAAAAAACCTTGATTTTGTCCCGAACCGCCACATCAGCAGCACGAAATATCATACCCACGAACTGGATTTTTAACTCTTCTTCGTTCCAATAGCCGCCGTCTTCGGACACTTCTTCGTAAATCGTGTCAAAAAGCTCTGTCTGAAAAGGCGTGAGTGTGTAAGCATTTGCTTTCAACCAATCCGTAAGTTCCAGACCTTGTTTCCCTACTTTCAACGAAAAAATTTTAGTGATTTGGCTCAAATCAAAACCTATCTTTTTATTCATTTACTTTTTTTTACAAAAGTAATCTAATAATTTGACTTTTTTTCGCCGATGCGGTTGAGAAAAGAAAACATTTTTCAGTTCCGTGCTTATCTTTGCGTCAAAAATTTACCATTTAACAGTTCGATGAAACCAATCAAAGTATTCAAATTCGGCGGAGCTTCTATCAAAGATGCCGATGCTATCCACAATGTTGCTGCTATTTTGCAACGATTCGCAGACGATTCGCTTCTGATAGTCGTGTCGGCAATGGGAAAAACAACCAACGCCCTCGAGGAGGTCGTCCGCGCGCACGCAAGCGGCAACTCCGAGAAAGCAGAGCAGCATTTTAAGTCCGTGCAGCAATCACATTTTGGGTTGGCAAAGGAGCTTTTTGACGAAAGCGAGGAGATTTTTACGACGCTCAATGATATTTTTGTAGAGATAGAATGGGTTTTGGAAGAGCCGCCGCACGAGGATTTTGACTACATGTACGACCAAATCGTGTCCGTCGGAGAGTTGCTTTCGTCGCACATTGTGTCGGCTTTTTTGCAAAAAAAAGGACTTTCGTGCCAGTGGTTGGACGCTCGGAGCGTGCTGGCTACCGACAACACTTACCGCGAAGCTCGCATCCAGTGGGAGCAAACGAAGGAGCAAATGGAGCGTTTGGTAAGTCCGCAGTTGGCAAAAGGCGGGTTCGTGCTGACGCAGGGTTTTATTGGCTCTACGTCCGAAAATTTTACGACCACACTCGGGCGCGAAGGCTCGGACTACACGGCGGCGATTTTTTCGTTTTGTTTAGATGCCGTCAGCATGACGATTTGGAAAGACGTGCCGGGCGTGCTGACTGCCGACCCGCGCCTGTTCGAGAACGTAGTCAAACTCGACCGATTGAGCTACAAAGAGGCGATTGAAATGACGTATTACGGCGCGACGGTCATTCACCCAAAGACGATAAAGCCCCTGCAAAATAAAAATATTCCGCTTTTTGTGAAGTCGTTTTTGCAGCCCGACGAGGCTGGCACCATCATCACCGACGACACGGACGGCAACTATCCGCCGATAATTATTGTAGAAAAAAACCAATCGCTGCTGTATATTTCCTCCCGCGATTTTTCGTTCATTGCGGAGCATCATTTGAGTCGTTTATTTTCATTGTTTGACAAGTATCGGATTTGGGTCAATATGATGCGCAACACGGCGATTAGCTTCATGGTTTGTGTGCCAAATTCGTCGCCAGAGCGGCTCAAACAGTTGTTTGCCGAGATGGACGAGGACTTTACGGTGGTAGAAGAAACGGGCGTAGAGTTGCTTTCTGTCCGCCACTATCACGAAAGTATTTTGGAGAATTTGCGCGCCGACCGCATCGTGTTGTTGGAGGAGCGAATCCCAAAAATGTATCAGATGGTGAGTAAAAATCTGCCCAATATTCGGCGCAAGGAAGGTGTTTAGAAAATAAATATTTGCGCCAGCAGTACTTTTTTACAAAAAATCCGTCTGAATATAAAAAGTCGGGAATGAGAAAAAAATGGATAGTTTATTTTTCTTCATTCCTCTACCAAAACAGCTAAAAAATATGGAAAACCAACTGCTCAACCAACAACTCCACGTCTATCGAAGCCGAATGGACGAAATCGTAAAAGACTTGCACGGACTGACCCACGAAATCGGACACGCCGAACTTTTGCAAACCGTCGATGAACTGCGCAGCCGCCTTCACGACCCTTTTATGTTCGTCATCGTAGGTGAGGTAAAAGCCGGAAAAAGTAGTTTTATCAATGCTTTGCTCAATACTGGACGCGATATTTGCGCCGTGTCGCCCGCTCCGATGACCGATACTATCCAGCAAATTATGTTTGGGGAGCAAGAAACCATCACGAGCATCAATCCTTTTTTGAAAAAAATAACACTGCCCGTAGAGATTTTGCGCGAAATAGCTATCGTGGACACGCCCGGCACCAATACCATTGTGGCGCACCACCAAGAGATTACGGAGCGGTTCATTCCCTCTACCGACTTGATTGTTTTTGTTTTTGAAGCCAAAAATCCGTATCGCCAGTCGGCTTGGGATTTTTTTGACTATATACACGCCGACTGGCGCAAAAAAGTTATTTTCGTTCTCCAACAAAAAGACCTGCTCAATGCCGAAGATTTGGCTATCAATGTGAAAGGCGTGGAGGATTTTGCAGCCAAAAAAGGCATGAACGATGTGAAAATTTTCAGCGTTTCCGCCAAAATGGAGCAAAGCGGGCAGCGCGAAGAAAGCGGATTTGGGTACATTCGCAACTATATTGCGCAAAATATTACGGGCGGAAAAGCTCCTTTGTTGAAGCTAAAAAATAATATCAGCACCTCCCAAAACATCGGGGAACGCATCGGAAAGGGACTGCTGCTGCGCCGCGAACAATTCGTTTCGGACACGGCGTTCCGAAAAGATATTCGCCAAACCCTTGACAATCAGGAAGTTAAATCTAAAAACTACGTTGATATTTTGGTAGAAAATATCCTCAACGCTTACGACCGCACCACAGGACGCACCGAGCAAGAACTCGCCGACGGCTTGAGCTTCGGGAGTATTCTAAAACGCTCTTTTTCATCTATTTTTAGTAAACAAGCCTCTGCAAAAGAATGGCTCGAAGGATTAGCGAAAAATCTGGATACCCAACTGCACGCCGAACTTCGCAACCGACTCAACGACGGCGTGGCGGACGTGGCGGACAGTATCCAGCAAATGGCGAAAATGATTGACCTCAAAATCAAAAATAGCAGCACAACGCTCAAAGATAATTACGAGATTTTTAGCGACATCGCCGACCGCCGCAGCAACGTACTCCGAGATTTGCAGGACGCTTTCAGCAAATTTATGAGCCGCAGCGACAGCTTTACGGACGAAAGCCTTTTTCCGAATAAAAAAACCTTGACTCCCAATTTGGCGACTGGCAGCGGCATTGCGGTAGTCGGAGTCATCTTGGCTGCGGTTACGCACAGTGCGGTTTTCGACATCACGGGTGGTATTTTGACCACCGTTGGCTTGTTGTTTGCGGGCGTTTCGGTGGGGATTCAGCGAAGAAAAATACTGTCGAGTTTCCAGCAAGAAATCGCCAAAGGACGGGCGCAACTCCAAGTAGAACTCGACGACCGCCTCAAAACCTACGTCAAAACCATCAAGCAACGGATTGACGACAATTTTGTGGAGTTCGACGCGATGCTCGCCAACGAGGAGCTTCAAATCAACAGTCTGACCGCTCGCCACCAACACATCGAGCTACAAATGCGCAATTTGGAAAGCGAACTTTGAGCGATATTTGGAGGATTGCGTTGGAAAAGCTATCTTTGAGAAATGTGTCTGCAATAAGGAATGAAGAAAAAATAAAGTACTCAATTTTTTCCAATCAATTCAAACAATAACAAGGCATTTTTGAGGCGCAACGCAGGGCGTTGTAACGAAAAAATAACGC
>JAYWGG010000217.1:0-18658 GCA_043778415.1 Saprospiraceae bacterium | reverse complement strand
TGAGTTTCACTTGGTCGCCCGAAGGGTTGCGCGTGGTAGAGCCAATCCAAATCATCATCACTTGTGAGGAATTAACTTTGACTTTCCATTGCTTTTTTTCGGTACTTTCTTTTTCAAAATTTAGATCCAAAAAATTGGTGTCGTGGTCGTATTCCCATGTGCCGGAGTTTGTTTTTTCGAGCCAGCGACCGAAATCGAAACGATGTCCGTCGTCATAAAATTTATACCATTTTCCTGCGAAATCTTTTGCGCTGCTGTCATTTGTAGCTACCGCAAAATCCACTGCCCACATTTTATCAGTCAGCACCGCAAAATCGGAAGGCAAAACAATCGCTTGACCGTTGGCATCTTTATCCACTTTTTTAGCATTATTTTCGGTATTATTTTTGCAACTTACCCACGAAATGGCGAAAAAAAGCGTCAGAATTTGGAATAAATATTTCATATTTTTATTAATTTTTTGACTTTGCTTGCGAGGCACAAATTTACATTTTATTTGCAAACTCAAAAAATTATTAATGTAGTAATGAATAAAAATCAGCCAATTTTATTGAATTTAACATTCCTAATCCCATTTCGTCTATAAAAATGCGCTATTGGTCTTTAAAAAGTACCTTGTATTACATAGTACTTTACATTTGTGTCAAATTAGATGCAACCCAAAATATTTTTTGCAGTCTATGTTGGTAAATGAAGAAGAATTGGAGTAACTTATTTTTTACTCACTCATGGTACGCAAAAATATTTTTTACTAAAATTTCAGGCAGCATTTTATTAGCTATTACTGTATTTTCAGACGTGCCTTGCAAAAACTTTGGAATTTATACAGAGCACTTGATTTTTTTGGTTACTTTTTTCATCAAGGAAAAAAGTGACAAAACCCAAGTAAATTACCACAACATCAAGCCCAAATGAGTCAATTTAAAATCTTTGCGTAACATGAGTAAGTTGTTTAAATTTTCAGATACATTTTTTGATACATTTCAATCCAAAACTAAAACTATGTCTTTAAAAATTATTTTTATGGGAACGCCCGAATTTGCCGTTCCCAGCTTGGATATTTTGTTGAAAAATGGGTACGATATTGTGGGGGTCGTCACTGCTCCCGACCGTTTGGGCGGGCGCGGCAAGTCGCAGGTAATAGAGTCGCCGATTAAGAAATACGCGCTCGAAAAAGGACTAAAAATACTTCAACCCGAAAAGCTAAAAAACACAGATTTTTTGGAGGATTTAAAATCATTACACGCTGATTTACAGATAGTTGTGGCGTTTAGAATGTTGCCGGAAGTAGTTTGGAAAATGCCCAAATTGGGTACGATGAACCTTCACGGCTCGCTGTTGCCAAAGTATCGCGGCGCAGCTCCCATCAACTGGGCAATCATAAATGGCGAAACGGAAACGGGCGTGACTACTTTTTTTTTGAAGCACGAAATTGATACTGGCGACTGTTTTTTACAGCATAAAATCCCAATTCTCGACACCGACAATGCAGAGGACTTGCACGACAAAATGATGCAAGTTGGTGCAGAAACAGTGCTAAAATCTGTAAAACTGATTGAAAAAAATGAAGTAAAAACTACTATCCAAAGCGATTCGGAAGTTATGCACGCTCCAAAAATCTTTCACGAAACTTGCGAAATAAACTTCCTTCAAAGCACCGAAAAGATATATAATTTCGTTCGAGGATTGAGTCCCCACCCGACCGCTTGGACAACTTTGAACGGAGAAAATTTGAAGATTTTTGCAGCAAGCAAGGAAATAACGGCGCATCAACTTAAAGTTGGTACATTTGTAAGTAACAAAAAAGACTTTTTAAAAATTGTCACACAAGATGGATTTATAAATTGTCACAATATCCAGTTAGAAGGAAAAAAAAGAATGGATATTGTGTCTTTTCTCAATGGTTATAAAAAAGAAATTTAAAACAAAAAATTTATTTACTATGAATTACAAAATCGAAAAAAGCACTGCCGAATGGCAGGCGCAACTCTCTCCAGAAGCCTATCAAGTGTTGAGAAACAAAGGAACAGAAAGGGCTTTTACGGGGAAGTACAACGACTTTGAGGAAGTTGGTACTTACTTTTGTGCAGGCTGTGAACACGAATTGTTTTCATCTGCTACAAAATATCATTCAGGCTGTGGCTGGCCCAGTTTTTTTGACGAGTTAGATACCGCCAATATTGAAAAAAAAACAGATGTCACACACGGCATGAAAAGAACAGAAATATTATGCTCCAACTGTGGTGGACATTTGGGTCACGTCTTCAACGACGGACCTAAACCTACTGGACTTCGATATTGTCTGAACTCACTTTCACTTACCTTCAAACCAAAAAATAAATAAAAATATCATGTTAAAAAAAATATTAAAATACGTCGCAATTATTTTATTATTGCTCGTAATTAGTCTTTTCGCAATGCCTTTTTTGTTTCAGTCAAAATTGACAGAAATGGTGAAAACTGAAATTAATAATCAAGTAAATGCAAAAATTGACTTTGGGGCTATCAGTATTTCGTTTTTTAAAAGTTTTCCAAAAGTCAATCTTTCTGTTGAAAATGTACAGGTAAAAGGCATCAAAAATTTTGAGGACGTTCCTTTATTTTCTGCAAAAAATGTCGGACTTAATCTTGATTTGATGTCTGTTATCCGTGGAGATAATCCACTGATTATCAAGTCAATAAGTATCGAAAATGCCGACATAAATGCTTTAGTTTTACGCGATAGCGCAGCAAACTATCGGATAACAAAACCCGAAAAAGCAAAAAAAGAACCCTCTAATCTTAAATTAGAATTAGAAAAATACAGCCTCACAAACTCGAATATTGTATATGAAAACCGTCTGAATGGTGTGAAAGCGGAGTTGATGGGCGTAAATCATACGGGTAAAGGTTCGCTCGGAAATGATATTTATGATTTAGTCACAAAAACGACTATAAATGATTTTAATTTCAATTTCGGAGGCATACAATACCTGAATAAAGCGAATGCAGATTTTGACGTTACGGTGAGTGCGGATATGCCAAAACTGAAATTTACGCTCAAAGAGAATACGCTCAAAATCAACAGCTTGAATGCGAAAATGAACGGATTTTTTCAGTTGGTTGGCGAAGGATACAATTTAGATTTGTCAATAAATACACCTACAAACGAGTTTAAAGACTTACTTTCACTCGTCCCGAGTGCTTACTCTAAAAATTTTAAAGATGTAAAAGCCAATGGAAATTTTACTTTTAAAGGCTTGATAAAAGGAACTTATAACAGTCTGAAACCTATCTATCCGATGTTTTCTTTTGACCTCAATGTACCAAAAGCCGACTTCAAATATCCTAATTTGCCACTTGGTGTATCTGATATTTCTGCTAATATGAATGTCACATTTGCTGGTGGAAATAATTTAGATTATTTGGTCGCTGATGTTTCAAAATTAAAAGTTAAAATTGGAACTAATCCATTTGAAGCGAAGTTCAAACTTAAGACTCCGATTTCTGATCCCTATTTAGACGCACAGGCAAAAGGCATCATAAACTTGAAAGAGATAAGTCAGGCGTTCCCTTTACCCAACGTGGAGTCTATGTCTGGAATCCTAAATTCCGATATTGATATACGAGCAACCATGTCACAAATCAATAATAAACAGTACGAAAAAATTGTGATGCGGGGCGATTTAACCATGACTGACATGGCTTATAAGTCAAAAGATAAACCGTTGATAATCGTCAGTAGCATGGCGATGAATTTTACGCCCAATAATGTACTTTTAAGAAATTTTAGCGGAAAATTAGGTAAAAGTGACATACAATGTAGCGGAAAAATTGACAATCTATTGGCATATTTTTCTTCCAAAAATACAATGACTGGCAACTTGATGATGCGTTCTAATTTAATAGATGCCAACGAGTGGATAACAAAAAAAACGGAAACGGACGCGGCTCCAAAAGCTACCGCAACAAATAAAGAAGCCGAAAAACCATTCAATAAATTCCAATTCGACATAGACGGGAAAGTACAGCAGATAAATTATGATAAATTTGTACTAAAAAATTCGGAGTTAAATGGAAATTTTTCACCAAATTTAGTTACACTAAAAACATTCAAATCCCAACTCGGTGAAAGTGATATGAGTATGAGCGGAGAACTAAAAAATATTTATAACTACTTCTATAACAATGAGTTATTGGACGGAAAAATTAATTTTTCTTCCAATAATTTGGATATGAACCAGTTTATGTCGCCCGCCGCAAGCAGCTCGACCAACGGAAAAACGCCACCACCAACGACAGGAACAATTCCAGTTCCTAAAAATTTAGATGTCATGATTAATGCAAATATTTCAAAAATGAAATATACAAATATGGACTTGCAGAATATGAAAGGTAATTTGATAGTGAGAGATGAAACTGTAAAAATTGACGGATTCAAAGCAAATTCGTTGGGTGGAATTATTGGAATGAACGGTTCGTATTCTTCAAAAAATCCTGCCAAACCCGGATTTGATATGGATATTGACTTACAACAAATTGGATTTCAGCCCGCTTTTGTGACATTTAATTCAGTCCAGAAAATGGCTCCTATCGCACAATTTATAGAGGGAAAGTTCAACACGACGATGAAATTTACGGGTGTGATGGGACAAAATATGTTGCCTGATTTGACGACCTTGACAGCGAGCGGCTTTTTGCAAACCTTGAACGGATTGGTCAAAAATTTCAAACCGCTCGAAGACGTGGGCAATAAACTAAATGTATCGCAACTGAAAACTTTGGAATTGAAGGATACCAAAAATTATTTTGAGATTGCCAACGGAGCCGTTATTTTAAAGCAATTTGACTATCAAATGAAGGATATTGCTCTGAAAATTGGCGGAACTCACAGCTTGACCAACGATATGAATTATTCGATTCAGAGTAAAATCCCAAGAAAATTGATAGGCAGTAACTCGGTGGGAGCAGCAGCAATGACTGGTCTTGACGCTCTCACGAAAGAAGGCTCGAAGCTCGGAATTGATGTGAGTGTTGGCGAATTTGTTAATGTACTTTTCAATATTGGCGGAACTGTCACAAATCCTAAAATTTCTATGAAATTATTAGGCACAGAAGGCAAATCAATAGGCGACCAAGCGATGAACCAAGGAAAAGACGCAGCCAAAAAAGTTGTAGATTCTTTGAAAACAAGAGCCAATCAAGAAATAGTAAAGATAAAAGAGCAAGCTAATAAAGCGGTAGATTCTGTAAAAACGGTCGTCACACAAAAGGTAGATGATGCAAAAGAAAAAGCCAAGCAACAAGCTGAAGAATTGAGAAAAAAGGCAGATGCGGAAGCTAAAAAACAGATTGACGACGCAAAGAAAAAGTTGAACGACTTAAATCCATTTAAAAGAGGCGGCTAAAATACGATGTCACAGAAACGCACTATGTTTAAAATAGCTATTGTGTTTCTGTGACATCAAAAAATATGTTTTAACTCAACTCATCAGCGCGTAAGTAGCCCAAGCACCGAAATAAGCCAAAAATCCCATAAAAAAGAATTGAATAATCGCCCATTTCCAAGTTTTAGTTTCCCTTTTGACGACCGCCAAAGTACTCATACACTGCATTGCGAACACATAAAAGATTAAAAGTGACATGGCAGTCGCGGGCGTATATATTTTTTTACCAGTCGTCAAATCTACTTCTTTTTCCATTTGTTGGCTGATGAAAATCGGATTTTCTGTGTCACTGCCCACGCTATAAATGGTTGCCATAGTGCCGACAAATACCTCGCGAGCGGCAAAAGAGGTAAGCAAAGCAATACCAATTTTCCAGTCAAACCCAAGCGGTCGCAACACGGGTTCTATTAGTTTTCCAATCTGACCGCAGACTGAATATTCGAGCCTGTAAGAGGCTATCAAATTATCCTTTTCTTTTTCTGTAAGTTGTTGGTTATCATTGATTTGTACGATTTTTTCTTCGGCGATTTTTGCAGCGTTTGGCAAACTAAAGTTCGATAATGCCCAAAGTAAAACCGAAATAACGATGATAACTTTACCTGCACCAACCACAAAGGACTCTACTTTTTGAAGCATATTTTGTAGAATATTTTTCAAAGATGGCATACGATAAGGCGGTAATTCTATCATCAAAGAGGACTTTTCATCTGATTTTAAGATTTTTTTAAATACCCAACCAGCAGCTAAAGCTGAAAAAACACCCAATAAATACAAGCCCATAAACACTAATCCCTGCGCATTAAAAAATAAAAAATATTGCTTTTCTGGGACAACAAATGAAACCAACAAGGCATAAACAGGAATCCGTGCCGAACAGCTTATCAGAGGTGTGACCAACGTAGTGATGAGCCTTTCTTTGGGATTAGAAATCGTACGCGCAGCCATTATTGCGGGTATTGCACAAGCTCCGCCTGCCACCAAAGACACAATACTTCGCCCGTTCATACCAAATTTTTGCATAATTCCGTCAAACATAAACACTGCGCGCGCCATATATCCTACGTCTTCGAGCATAGAAATCAAGAAAAAAAGCACTGCAATTTGAGGGACGAAAACAATAATCCCACTAATTCCTGCAATTATTCCGTCACAAAATAGGTCTGTTATCCAATTTTTGGGTAGATTGTTGTGCAATTCGCTCTGTACCCAACCAAAAATAGTCTCTATCATTTCCATCGGAAATTTCGCAAAAGCAAAAACCGATTGAAAAATAAGCATCAGTATCAACATAAAAATGACTGGACCAACATATTTATTAGTCAATATTTTATCAATATTTTCTGATTTTCGATGCAAATTGTCAAATTCTTCGTGCTGCACAGCAGACTTTACGATGGGCAAAAGTCTATCAAAACGTTGCATAATCTCATGGACTTGCTCTTTTAAGTCCACAAATTCATAATTGTCACACAAATCGGAAATTTCAATTTTTTTGTAGGGCGTAATCGAATTGAGCCACGCAAAATGGTGTGCAATCAAAACCGCTCGAAAAGGATTTTGCTCCCCCAAATTTTCTCCAATCCCTAAAATAATTTTTTGAGCAGGTTCAGAAAGGGCATAAAATAGACCGCTGTTATTAGAAGTTATTTTATTTTTTTGCTCAACGAGAGATTGTATAGGCTCGACCAAAGAATCGATATTTTTCTCATTTTTGGCACTCAAAGCGATAATTTTTACCTCCAATCGCTCTGAAAGAGCCTTAATATCAACTTTTATACCTTTTTCTTCGGCAATATCTAACATATTTAGAACCAAAAAAATAGGCAAGTCGAGGTCTTTGATTTGGGAGAAAAGAAGCAGGTGACGCTCTAATTGAGTAATATCGGCGATATAAATAATCGCATCTGGAAAATTTTCGTTGGTAGGGTCGCAAAGTACTTGGACTAATATTTTTTCATCTCTCGAAGTCGGGTACAAACTGTAAGTTCCCGGAAAGTCAATAAGTTCTATGTCAGGAAGTTGTGAAAAAATAATTTTTCCAGATTTTTTTTCAACCGTCACTCCCGGAAAGTTAGCTACCTTTTGCTTCAAGCCAGTCAATCTGTTGAAAAGCGTAGATTTGCCGCTATTTGGATTGCCAACTAATGCTATTTTAAATAAAGATTGCAAAATAAATAAGTATTTTTTATTTTTATAAATTGTTGATAATCAACGATTTATATTGTATTTTGAAAAACGTTTATCAAGATATAAATTCTAACCGCTAACTTAAATGTGTGAGTCTTATTGTATCAATTTCTTGTACGCTCAAAGCGATGAAGCAGCTTTTTTCTACCTTTATATAAAATCCGCCGCCGAAAGGTGCTTTTCTGATTATAAAGATTTTGTAACCGGGCAGCAATCCCATTGTCATTAATTTACCCCCAATTTGGTCGTCACTAAATCCGTCAATTTTATATTTTTCTCCTTCGATTATGTTCATATTATTTAGACTAAATATTAATAGCCAAAGATAGCAGTTTGTTTTAACATTCGATACGTTTTGGGCAATTTTACGAAAATAAATCTATAACTTTGATTTATTGTTTATTGTTTAAAAATTATAATATAAATGAATTATTTTTTTAAAAAAAATCTTAATTTCTTCTTAATATTTTTATTTTTTTTTGCTTGCCAAATCAATCAAAAAAACGAAATGACGTATCTAAAAGATGACAAAATGATAGATGTATTAGTAGATATACAGCTTGCGGAAGCTACAGTTAGCAACTCCGTGAATCAAGTAAAGGATAGTTTGCTGCCGATTTATTATAGTTATATTTTTAAAAAATATGATATTTCGGACACTATTTATCGCTATAATTTGACAAAATTAACGTCTAATCCCAAACGCATGAATTATATTTTTGAGAAAGTAACCGAAAAGCTAAATAAAAAAGAAACCGAAAGTCGAACTAATAATTAATGTAGATTTAACTTGCCTTTTATGTTTACTAATTTTTTTTCAATTAATTTTACCAATTATTTATACTTCAAACCCTTGATAAATGGACAACAAAGAAATAAAAATTTTGGTAGTAGATGACGAGCCAGACATCATTGAATTTCTAAAATACAATCTCGAAAGAGAGAACTACCAAGTTTTTACGGCTCAAAATGGACGTGAGGCAATCAAAATGGCTGAAAAAGAACACCCAAATCTAATAGTTTTGGACTTAATGATGCCTGAAATGGACGGTGTAGATGTGTGTCGGAATTTGCGACAAAATCCTGATTTTGATTCCACGATTATTGCCTTTTTGACCGCTCGGGTAGAGGATTATTCACAGATTGCAGCGTTAGACGTGGGCGGTGACGATTATATTACAAAACCAATTCGACCGCGCGTTTTTTTGAGTCGAATAAATGCACTCTTGCGAAGATTAGAAAAAAATGAGTCACAAATTGAGAAAAGCTCCATAATTAGCTTTGATAATTTGGTAATAAATAAAGAAAATGTGACAGTGCAAGTTGATAATGAAATTGTAAATTTAGCCAAAAAAGAATTTGAATTATTGTTACTTTTGGTGTCAAAACCCGGAAAAGTTTTTACCCGTGAAGAAATTTTTAACAAAATTTGGGGTGCCGATGTAATCGTAGGAAACAGGACGATAGATGTCCATATCCGAAAGTTGCGCGAAAAAATCGGCGAAGATATGGTAAAAACCGTCAAAGGAATCGGCTATAAATTTGATTTTTAACCCTTTTATTTTCATAACTTGAACTCTTTTTTAGCCAACCGCACTCCTAATAAAAAAAATCCGACTCCTCGAGAAATCGCTTTTTTTTCTTCGCTGCTCATCGCAAGTTTTGTAATGCTGACTTCTATTTTTGCTTTTGCAATGGGTTGGTTGGTGGTCAATAAATTATTGATTTTATTGCATTTTGTGACAATTTTTGTTTTTTCCTTTTTTATTACTACCAGCTATCTCAAAAAATATATCTATCGCAAAATAAAACTAATCTACAAGAGTATCCACACCTCCAAATTATCGAGCGACAAAGGTAAAGACATAGACACGAGCAAAGATATTTTGGGCGAAGTGGAGAAAGAAGTTTCGACTTGGTTTGAAGCACATTCCAAAAATAGTTACAAACTCGAAGAACTCGAAAATTATCGCAGAAATTTTTTGGGCAACATCTCTCACGAACTAAAAACACCTGTTTTCAACGCACAAGGCTTCATTCATACCCTTCTTGACGGCGGTTGGGAGGACGAAAATATACGACTTCCTTACCTCCAGCGCGCCGCAAAAAATATTGACCGACTGCAAACAATCATCGAAGACCTTGAAGTTATCGCTCGTTTGGAGTCTGGCGCAACGCCATTGGAAATTCAGAATTTTGACATCAGACAGCTCGCAGAAGAGGTCATCGAAGACCTCGAAATAACCGCTAAACAAAAAAATATCGTCCTCCAACTCAAAGACCGCACCGCTCGAAAGTACAAAGTCAATGCCGACCGCGAATCTATTCGGCAAGTTTTTACGAATTTGATGGTCAATTCTATCAAATATGGCAAAGAAAATGGTGTCACAAAAATTGGTTTTTACGACATGGAAAACGTACTTTTGATAGAAGTCGCCGACAACGGAATTGGTATTTTACCCAAACATCTCCCCCATCTTTACGACCGATTTTATAGGGTGGACAAGAGCCGCAGCCGAATCGAAGGCGGTAGCGGATTGGGACTTTCTATCGTAAAACACATCATCGAAGCACACAAACAAACCGTCAATATCCGCAGCACGCCCGGCATTGGCTCCACATTCGGCTTCACGCTCGAAAAAACACCTTAATATTTCTTTTCTTTTTTCGGATTGAAAGTCGTAAATTTACAAAAATTATTTTTTAAATACGAGTAAAATGTTGAAAGAAATAGAAATTGCTCTGTCACCGAATGACGCAATTAATCATAATATTGTAAGAAATAAAGCGATTCGGGCTTGCCAGCTCGACGAGTTGGACGAGGACATAGAGGTCAAAGTACTTCGTCGATCAGTAGATGCTCGGAGCAAATTTCCTTTGATTCGGCTCAAAATAATGGTTGCTTTTGAGGAAAAAATAAATTCTGAAAGTGCAATTCTTGAAAATTTTAACGATGTTTCGGAGGCTAAAACCGTTCTCGTCATAGGTGCTGGACCTGCTGGATATTTTGCCGCTTTGGAGTTAATCGAACTCGGTTTGAAACCGATTGTGCTGGACAGAGGCAAAGATGTACGCGCCAGAAGACGTGATTTGAAAGCGATTATGCAGTATGACACCGTGAACCCGCACTCCAATTATTGCTTCGGAGAAGGCGGCGCAGGAACGTACTCGGACGGAAAATTATACACGCGCTCCCACAAAAGAGGCTGTATCGAAAAAGCCCTTCGACTCTTCGTGGAGCATGGAGCTACGCCCGATATTTTGATAGACGCACACCCACACATCGGCTCTAATAAACTTCCAAATGTCGTTTCAAATATCAGAGAAAGCATTTTGAAATACGGCGGAGAAGTACATTTTGATAGTTTTGTGACAGATATTTTATTCAAAAACAATAAAATAGTCGGTGTCACATTATCGAATGAAAAAGAATTTTTTTCGGATGCGGTCATTTTGGCTACTGGTCACTCTGCACGAGATATTTACGAACTTTTGAGAAGAAGAAAAATTGCTATTGAGTCCAAACCATTTGCGCTCGGCGTGCGCATCGAGCATCAGCAAGCGTTGGTAGATGAAGTACAATATCGACAATCGCCACGCGACGAAAACCTTCCAGCCTCGAGCTACAGCTTGGTTTGTCAGGTCGAGAATCGAGGAGTTTTTTCCTTTTGTATGTGTCCTGGCGGCTTGGTGGTCCCCGCAGCCACAGAGCAGGGCGAGATGGTCGTGAACGGTATGAGTATGTCGCGTCGCGACTCTCCGTTTGCCAATTCGGGGACGGTGGTTGCCATCGAAACCGAAGATTTATCAAATAATAACTACTCTGGCGAGTTTGCGGGACTTGATTTTCAGAGGCAAGTGGAGCAAAAAATGTTTGCCGCAGGCGATGGAAGTATGAAAGCACCCGCTCAAAGACTGACGGATTTCGTGGAGGGAAAAATGTCACAAAACTTACCTAATTCGTCATATATACCCGGACTTTACGAAGCTCCACTTCATCAGTTGCTGCCCGACTTTATTTATCGCAAACTGCGGGCAGGCGTGCAGCAGTTTGGGAAGCTGATGAAGGGTTATTATACGGGCGAAAGCAACGTAATCGGGGTAGAAAGTCGGACGAGTTCGCCGATAAAAATTCCTCGGGATAAGGAAACTTTGATGCACCCCGACATAGACGGATTTTTTCCTTGCGGAGAGGGCGCGGGATTTGCAGGCGGAATTATTTCGGCAGCGATGGACGGTCAAAACGTGGCGAAAGCAGTCAAAAAATACTATAATTGAGCCTCAAAAAAATTATTATCAACTCCTAATTTTGTGTAAATCAACACAATACATTCCAATTTTTCTCCAATCGTTGGCAAAATAACGTCACTTTCATATCGTTTTTTTCATTATTTATTTTCACCAAAAAATAAAAAAAATTTATTGCGTAAAGCGTTGAAAAACAAATAGTTAAAAAATTAATATAAACTTAATGATGTAGTAATCACCATTTTATATAAATATAAATTATTAAATATTAAAAATAAATATTTATATTTGCACTCATTGAGATTTGTATGTTTGATAAATAAACGCCAACTTTGTAAAGAGAAAACAAATCATCGGCGCAGTACAAGCACACAAACACAATTTATTGATTACAACTCTGTCACACTTCTGAAATTATTTTTCGGAAGTGTATAGGTTCGTGTTTTTATATGTAATTTTTTAGGGAAAACAAAAAACTTACAGAAAATTTTCAGTCACCCAAGCCAATTCGTGGCACTACGATATTGCTTGAAACCTTAAAAAAAACGTATGTTGGTAAATGACCACAATACGGTATGGGACTCGTGTCTGCATACTATCCGTCAAAATGTAAACAGCCAAAGTTTCAAAACTTGGTTTGAGCCGATACGTCCAGTCAGATTGGACGACGGTGCTTTGACGATTCAGGTGCCGAATAAATTTTTCTACGAATGGTTGGAAGAACACTATGTGGGACTCCTAAAAACTACCGTCCGCAAGGAGTTAGGTGACAAAGGCAGATTAGAATACCAAATCCTAATGGGTAAATCTTCTGTCCAAAACGACCGTTTTAAAGTTCCAGTTTCGGTTCGCCAGCCAATGATGGCAGGTGGTGGCGGCGGCGCATCGGCGCAGGATTTTCCGCGTCCGACGGATTCGACGCAAATAAAGAATCCATTTGTGATACCGGGCATACAAAAGTTAAGGATTGACCCGCAACTGAATACACATTATACATTTGAAAATTTTATTGAGGGCGACTGTAATCGTTTGGCGCGCTCGGCTGGAATGGCGGTGGCAAAAAAGCCCGGCGGCACGGCGTTCAACCCGCTTTTTGTCTTCGGAAACGTTGGTTTGGGCAAGACACACCTTCTCAACGCCATTGGCAATGAGGTGGCGGCTCGCTCCGAAAAAAATATATTGTACGTTTCGACCGAAAAATTTACGAACCAAATTATTCAGTCCATCAAAAGCAATGCGGTCAATGATTTTGTCAATTTTTACCAAATGATAGACGTGTTGATAATGGACGATATTCAGTTTTTGTCGAATAAAACAAAGACGCAAGAGATATTTTTTCATATTTTCAACCAACTGCACCAGAGCGGCAAACAAATTGTACTTTCCTCCGACCGTCCGCCTAAAGACCTCGAAGGAATGGAAGAGCGTCTAATTTCTCGTTTCAAATGGGGACTTTCGGCAGATTTGCAGCTGCCAGACTTGGAAACTCGCATGGCAATTTTTGAGTCAAAAATGGCTCAAGAGGAGGTTTCTGTACCTCACAATGTGGTAGAATTTATCTGCTACAACATCAAAAATAATATCCGCGAGCTGGAAGGCGTGCTGATTTCACTTATCGCACAGTCGTCACTCAATCGTCGAGAGATTGATATAGATTTAGCCAAAGAAGTCATCAAACACTTCGTCAATGAACTCAATAAAGAAATAACTGTCGAATTTATCCAGTCACTCGTGAGTGAAAAATTTGATATTTCTATTGACAAACTGCAAGGAAAAACCAGAAAACGCGCAGTCGTTATCGCAAGACAACTTTCTATGTATTTAGCCAAACATTTGACCAATAAATCCCTCAAAGCCATCGGAAGTCACTTTGGAGGACGCGACCACTCGACCGTCATTTACTCTTGCAAATCGGTGAGAGATATGATGGATACAGACTTGATTTTTAAGGAAACGGTAGAAGAATTGGAGAAAAAACTCAAGATGAGCCTCAACCAAAAGTAGTTTGCGGGCATTTTGAGTGATTGGTGCAAGACCTAACTTGTGACTTGAATACCTAAAAACACTTTATTTTCTTCTTTCTTTATTGGAACAGCGTAATTTTAAAATTCGCTTTTTCGGTGGAAGTCGCTTCTTTATCTATTTTGACAAAAAAACCTTTTTCTAACTCAAAAGGAGCGGAGAGTTTTATTTCTTTTGCTTTGGCTTCCATAGCCTGCGCCCAACCCTGAAAGCCGTAGAGCTTCGGTGAAATTTTACTCAAAAAATACAACTGGTTGATAGCCAGCATTATACAAGCATTTTCGGAGGCTTTGGTGTAATCTCCACCCATCAAAAAATTAAATTCCTGATGCACCACATCGCAGCCACTCTGCCGAATCGTGAGCGTGTTTCCGTTGTCAAACAAAACTTCTTCCACCCCAACTTCGGGCTGCAGCTCAAATTTTTGATTGCTGATGTGCGCCATGCCGAGTTCAAAAATTGGCTTCGGTTTGCCCATCTTACAGCCCTTGAACGGCTCGACGGGTTTAGTGGGTGGATTACTACCACAAGCTACAAGTATTGTACTCGAAATAAAAAGAACAATCGTTTTTATTTGACCAAATTTCATAAAGATTTTTATCTGTTTTTAGTTCAAAATAACTTTTTCTGGAATAGATGCTATCGCCGAAAAATGATCGCCCAACTCTTCCATCATTGTTTTCCAGAGCTGCTCGGGCGACGTTTTGAAAATATAATTCGGGTGCGAATCCGCCACCAACCAAGAGCCTTCCGCACTTTCTTCTTCCAACTGGTCTTTTGACCAACCCGAATACCCTACAAAAAAGCGGACGTGTTGCGGCTCTATCAGTTGAGTTTCAATCAAAAATTTTACACTTTCGTACCGCCCACCCCACCAAATACCCGGCGCGACCAAGGAACTGCCTTCAATCAAATCGCCCAAACAATGCAGAAAATGTAAAGTTTCGTTCTCCACGGGTCCACCATAATACACTTCGGACTCAAAGTCAGGGAAGTCCTTTACCAAATCCGTAATATTTATGTTGAGCCGCTTGTTGAGAATAAATCCAAAACTGCCGTCGTTGCGGTGTTCGCACATCAGGACTGCCGCCCGCTTGAAGTAAGGGTCGAGCATAAAAGGTTCGGCAAGAAGGATTTTTCCGCCTTTTATTTTTTGTGAATGATGCTTCAAGTTCTATTCAGAAATGAGAAAAAATAAAATTTTTGTTTGTTTAACACCGAAGTTGTACTGTTTGTTTTAGGAACGCGTCCAAAATAAGTTACTGTATTCTGACTTGTCATTTGACCCAAAATTCTGCATCACAATATTCAGTACCTTATTTTCTCTTCATTCTTTAAAGGTCAATCCAAAAAAACAGTCGTTTTTTTTACAAAGTTTCGGTAATAATTTCCTTATTTAGTTGGCGCACAAAGCCCAAAAGTACTTTTCCAGTGCCGCCGACTTCTACAAATTGCCCTACGCCGTCGGCTATCATATTTTGCATAATTTGAGTCCAACGGACAGGAGCAGTCAGTTGTGCAATTAGATTTTTTTTAATAATTTCCGAATTTGTGACAGGAATCGCATCTACATTTTGATAAATTGGACATTTGGGCGCAACAATTTTCGTGTGTTCTATCGCCCTTGCGAGTTCCTCACGCGCAGGTTCCATAAGCGGTGAATGAAACGCACCTCCAACTTGAAGGACAATAACTCGCTTTGCTCCAGCAGCTTTTAGAGCTTCCGCCGCCAACTCAATTCCCTTGAGCGACCCCGAAATAACCAACTGTCCGGGACAGTTGTAATTGGCGGGAACGACGATTTCAGGTATTTCGGCGCATATTTTTTCGATGGATTCGTCGGAAAGTCCCAACACAGCAGCCATCGTGCTTTCGGCAGCTTCGCAAGCCTTTTGCATTGCCATCGCACGCTGCTGAACCAAGCGAAGACCGTCCTCGAATGTCATTGCTTCTGCGGCGACGAGTGCCGAAAATTCGCCCAAAGAGTGTCCAGCTACCACATCGGGGCGGAAGTTTTCGGCGGATAATCTTGCTTTTATTACGGAGTGTAAAAAAACCGACGGCTGAGTGATTTTGGTTTGCTTCAACTCTTCCGCTGAGCCGTAAAACATTACTTCTGATATGGAAAAACCTAATATTTGGTCAGCTTCTTCAAATATCTTTCGCGCCATCGGAAATTGGTCAAATAAATCCTTTCCCATTCCCTCAAACTGTGCAGCTTGACCGGGAAAAACGTACGCTTTTTTCATTTTGGTTTTTTATTTTCTTTCAACTAAAAAATCTTAAAAAAATCTTAAAAAGTTGGACAACCAGAATTATTCCCCGACCTGCGACGAGAGCCAACCAATCCATTGTCTAAAAAATTATAGGAAATTGTTACGCTACCGATGATGTACCAATCTTTTTGCTTTGCGTTGCCGCGCGCAGTACCGGTAGTGAAAGGCGTTGGCTCGGCTTTTAGGTATTCGCCAGTGCGATTGGCGAGGTCGGCAGCGAGGTCGCCGTTGCCGGCTCTCAAAACTGTATCTTCAATATAAGTACTGCTCACATCGTCCAAATAGTCCGTAAAAGTTTTCCGAACTCCTATTTCCACACCCAGCGTCCAGCTTTCAGAGAGGGCATACTTCAGACCGCCCCCGAGCGGAATAGAAATTTGGGTTAGATTGTATTTTTTGCGGTCTGGAAACTGCGGAAGTCCCTGTCCTTCAGTGCCGAGTGGCTGCAAGGCAGTCCATTTATTTTGGTAAAATGCTTTTGGATTGAAGTGAAAAACGGCGACTCCGCCGAACAAATAGGGTGTAAAAACACGCTGAAAATTGTAAGGTTGGTAGCCCAAAATATTCCATTCGCCCATCAAAGCTATTTCGTAGATGTCGCTTTTGAAGCTCAAATTTCTGCCCTGCCTTGAAAGGTCTTTTGAGATAGCATCGGTCGCCGTGATGTTGGCATATTGAAGGTTGGCGCGCAGCCCGAGATAATCATTGAAGTTATAACGTCCAAAGACACCCGCTGCGAGGCGAGTTTGCCCAAAACTCGCCAATCCATTGCTTGGGGTCAGGTCACCTTGATAATTGGAGCCGCCGAATGTGCCGCCGAGTTCAAAAAATTGAGCATTTGCTTGGTTGGCAAATAGAAAAATACAAAAAATAGTTATTCCGAAAATATTTTTTTTCATGCGTAAAGTAAACTTTTGAGTTTTAGATTTTAGAATATCACACATTCAAGACGCAAACATAACGTTTTGTCACTTGAAAATGTGATAAACAAAATGAAAAAAAATAATCTTATTGGTTCACAAAAAAACAGAATATCTTTTGTGAGCATAGCGAATGATTTTTTTTAGCCACATTATTTTACAAAAATATAGGTATTTTTTGTAAATATTTGCTTGTTGCAAAATATTATTTTGTGAATATAATAAAATAAATGCGTTTTCAAAATATTATTCTTCTAAAAATGGATATTTTCTTTCTTAATATTTCCTAATATTTTATTTTATCATTTTAAAATTTTATTAAATATATATTTTTTAGATTTTGTTGCGCTCTTGTAGCATTGTATTTGATAAAAATAATTTACTTTTGTAATGCAATCTACTTTCAAGAAAAAAAATACAACTATAACCTCCATTTTTCATTTCTAATAGATTGGACTTTACAAACAAATACCAAAAATTATTCGACGATGAAAAGAAATTTACTTCTTTTGGCAGCCCTTTTTAATGCTTTTTTTCTTTTTGCCCAGCCGGGCAACGACCTCTGCCCTAACGCAACCGTAGTTACTGCCAACGGCTCTTGTACCGCAGGAACTACTGTCGGTGGAGATGATAGTTGGCTCGGTACGGTAGGCTGCCAAACTATTGACGGCAATCCTGATGTTTGGTACACTTTTACGCCTGCCACGTCGGGAGCTGCGCAATTTATAGTGACCGCAGCAGGTTTGGGAGGAAACATGGAGGTTATTTTAGCAACTGGAACTTGTGCGAGTACTTTTACACTCGTTGGGTCACAATGCGGTGCATCGCCACTCAATGCGCCTGTCGGGACTGTGACTGCGGGAACTCAATATTTTTTCACTGTTTCGGGTTCAGGTGCGCCGGGTGGATTCAGTGTTTGTGTCAATATTTCGGTGGCTCCAGCCAATGACGAATGCACGGGAGCTGTCACGTCCCCTACGAATGGAACTTGCGTACCGGGAACTACGGTCGGGGCGACGGATAGCTGGGCTGGTTCGGTTGGTTGCCAGAGCGCGACCAATCACGTTGATGTTTGGTACTCCTTCGTGGCTACGGGAACTGTAGCCAATTTCACAGTTACCAACGGAACGCAAGGCGGCTCGGTGGAACTGATATTGGTAGATAATGGGTGTGCGTCAGGTTCATATACCTCCATCGGAACCAGATGCGGAGCTTCTCCTTTGAGTGCCGTTTTCAACGGCTTGACTTTGGGTGACACCTATTATTACACAATTTCGAGTACAGGCGTGAATGGAACTTTCAACACTTGCCTGACCAACTCAACTCCGCCAGTCATTACGGGTCAGGATTGTAGTACGGCGGCTATTTTATGTGATAATAGTACGTTTACGCAAGGAATATCAAACGCAGGTTTTGGCATGCAGGAACTTACTAATTCCAATCATTGTGGCGACCTTTCGGCAGAAAGGCAAACAAAATGGTTCAAATTTACCTCTGGTTGCAACGGTCCTTTAGAATTTAATATCATACCCAATAATTTGAACGACGACTATGACTTTTCGGTTTGGGCTGGCTGTCC
>JAYWGG010000216.1:0-18682 GCA_043778415.1 Saprospiraceae bacterium | reverse complement strand
TAGATGAATATTGTGTTTAGAAAATAAAAATAATGCTTTTTTAAATATCCAACTTACCACAAAAAAACAAAAGTCAGGTTTCTGAAACGAAAAAACTTCTGAAAATATTTTTTCTAAAAAAAATTATTTCAAAAGTTGTGCAGCCTAAAAAAAAATACTACCTTTGCGCTCGCTTCTGAAAGGAAGATGTTTTGGTGCGGTAGCTCAGTCGGTAGAGCAATGGACTGAAAATCCATGTGTCGCCGGTTCGATCCCGGCCCACACCACTTGAAAGAGATTCGTCGGGGAAGCCTGCCGAGTCTTTTTCTTTTTAAAAATATTTCGTATGGAAATAACACTCACCACGCCCGCCATCGTTTTTTCTACCGTTTCGCTGATTTATTTGGCGTACACGAACCGTTTTGTGGCACTCTCCAACCTCGTGCGCAACCTCAAAGTAAGGTATGTCGAAACTCGCGACCCAAGCATCGTCCCACAAATATCCAATTTGCGCCGCCGCATCGAACTGATTCGGAATATGCAACTGCTCGGCATCGGCTCTTTGCTGACGAGTACGCTGTCCATTTTGTGTTTGCTTTTTGACCAAAAACACTGGGGCGCGGGGCTTTTTTGTGGCAGTTTGATTTGTCTTATTGCGTCTATGTTGCTGGCGGCGCGCGAAATTTTGATGAGCGTAGAAGCCCTCAACATTGAGTTGAGCAGCATCGAAGAGCTGAACGCATCTGGCGACGACGGCTTCGATTTGGGCGATAATCTCAAAAAAATTGCCAATCATTTACTGTTCAAACACGACAAGACGGAGGAAGAAAAGTAATCCTGTGAGCCGATAAGGAACACATCTAAAATAACTTTTTATCCACTTTCTGTTCTTTTCGCCAAAATCTTTTTGCGATAGCGAGTTGTAAACCAAGGCTGATAGCCCCTTTCTCAAAAGGGATATACCCTTTTAAGTAAGGGTTATTTTGGGGCAAAAAATTTCGGGAAGAATTGAGTTGAAGCTGTATTTTTGCATATTTCCAGCCAACTCTCACCGTAAGCGACGTTTCGACAAAATTGTAATTTTTTGTCTGCGCAATAGTATCAAGCGTGTAGAAATTATAATTAGATGTACCAATTTCTTTCAGAACATTGTTTTGAACTTTGGTAAAAGACAGTTTAGACAGTCGAAATGCAAGGATTGCATCAAAATATTTCGATGAAAGACCTATTGCAGGCTGTAAAAATATTTGTTTAAAATCCAACGCCGAAGTTCCGATACCATATTTGTTGTAAGTATGCTGTTGATTGCCCTGCCCGTAGCCTCCATATACTTCAAAATGGGCATATTTTACCTCATTAATTGGAGAAAAATAACCTACTGCGCCCTCATAATATTCTCCTTGCCCACCGTTAACTTTGTCGCCGCCGTAGGCTTTCATTCCATTCGCCAATACTGCCAAATGATTCGTTAGGGAATAAGCCACTTGTATTTCCTCTGATTTAGTATCCTTTGCCGCTGCTTGGGCATATAAAATTCGGAACTCATTTTTTTCGCGAAACAACGGCACGTTGTGTATGTTGGGCATATAATAATGGTGCGTGCAACTGCCAAAAAGCAAACAAGGTAAAAGGTAGATTAATTTTTGCATTTTTTAAAGATTTTTATTGATGCAAAATTACGGGCGCAAAAAATGCGTTTTGAAGTAAATTTCGATAAAAACATATATTTATTTTGCACATATTAAGAAAAAAACCATAAAAAATGCTTTTATTCACTTAAAAATAACTTTTTTCCTAACTTTACCCCCAATGAATTTGTCACTTTACATAGCGCGGCGGTATTTGTTTGCCAAAAAATCTACCAACGCCATCAATCTTATTTCGGGTATTTCGGCGGCGGGCATGGCGATTGGCACCGCGGCACTCATTCTGGTGCTGTCGGTGTTCAACGGTTTTGAGGAACTCATCACGGGTCTGTCGAGCAGTTTCAATCCTGATATAAAAATTACGGCTGCCAAAGGCAAAACTTTTGAAGCCGATGCTGCATTGCTGACGAAGGTACAGCAAGTCGCAGGTGTCGAAAAAATGTCACAAACATTGGAAGAAATTGCTTTTTTTGAGTACAATAAAAGCCAAGATTTTGGAACTATCAAAGGCGTAGATGACTCTTACACGCAGGTCGTGCGTTTGGATTCGGCGGTTCGGCAGGGGATTTATAAAACGGCGGACGAAGAAAATCGGGCAATGTCGGTCATCGGTATGGGAATGAGGAACAAACTTTCTGTGGACTTGGACGATTACTTTACGCCTATCCAAATTTATATGCCCAAACGCGCCGAAGCTGCTCCGACGCAGTCGCAGTTTGTGAAACAAATCGCGTATCCAGTCGGTGTGTTCGCTATCCAACAAGACTATGATTATCAGTACATTGTGACCAATATAAAGACTGTCCGCACGCTGTTAGATGCCGCCGAAAACGAAGTTTCGGCATTAGAAATTAAGGTGCAAAAGGATAACAGCAGCACCTCTGTCGCTGCAGAAATACAGCGAGTTTTGGGTCAAAATTTTGTAGTAAAAGACCGTTTTCGGCAAGACGAAGCCACGTTGCGCATCACCAATATCGAAAAATGGTTGGCTTTTGTTATTCTTGGCTTCGTGTTGGTGCTGGTAGCGTTCAATCTTATCGGCTCGCTGTGGATGATTGTGATGGACAAGCGCGACGACATTGGCACGCTCAAATCTATGGGAGCCACCGAATCCGACGTACAAAATATTTTTCTTTACGAAGGCTTGCTGATTGGTTTTTCGGGAATGTTGCTCGGTTTTGTTATGGCACTAATCCTCTATTTTTTACAAAAAAAGTTTTCTATTGTCGGCATTTCGCCGGGCTTTGTGGTAGATGCTTATCCGATTAGTTTGCGAGCGATTGATTTTTTTGCGGTGGCGGCTTTGGTAGCAGCTATAGGCTCGATAGCTGCTTGGTTGCCTGCCCAAAGCGCAGGCAAATTTTCGTCCGTCAGATGAATAGGTTGCCCGACAGTTTTAGCTGTCGGATTTTATGCAAAAAAAAAGCCTTTTATTTTTCACAAGAAAAATAAAGGGCTTTTTTGTTAAAAACTCAAAGAAAGACCCAATTAGTCTGGCTCGAAGCCCAAGATAATATTGAAAGTTCCGTATTTTGTCAAATCTCTCGTGCGTGGCACTCCCGGCTTGTCGAAGCCAACGCCATAATCGAAACCGAGCGTACCGAACATCGGTAGGAACACGCGCAAGCCTACGCCCGCCGAGCGACGCACATCGAAGGGATTGAAGTCGCGGAAAGATTTCCAAGAGTTGCCGCCTTCGGCAAAAAGAATGGCAAAGATAGTTGCACTCGGATTGAGTGAGAACGGAACACGCAACTCTACGCCTATTTTGTTATAGACAGAGCCGCCGCCGAGATTGCTCGCAGGCAAGTCGGCTACCGCATAGCCTCGCGAAGAGATAATTTCGTTGCCCGTGAATCCAATTTGGCGATTGCTCAAACCGTCGCCGCCCAACACGAAGCGTTCAAACGGTATGGTTCCAACTCGACTGTTGTAGTAGCCCAACATTCCGATTTTGGCATACGATTTGAGAACCAAACTGCCCACCAAAGGCGTGTACCATTCGGCGTTGAACTTCCATTTGTGGTATTCCATGAACTTGAATTTCGTCTGCGTATTTTCCGTTTCGGGTGTCCGATTGGGTTGGAAATACGAGTACGGCGGCGTAAACTTGCCGCTCAAAGTCAGGCGCGAACCCGTGCGTGGGAAAATCGGCTCATTGACGGAGTTGCGCGAAAGCGTGAGTTCTATATTAAAGTTGTTGAAACTTCCATTAGTAACGGACTGCCCTCTGCTATCCGCAAAACCCGGATAATTATACAGCGCAAGGTTCTGAAGGTTCAGCGTTGCGTTGAATATAAAGTTGTCATCGGGCCATTTTAGTCGAGTTCCCAAACCAAAAGTACCGCCGCCGATGGTCAGTCCCTGATAGCTTGGCGTGCCTTCGATGCCGCCTGCGTAGATTTTTGTAAACGAACCTCCTACATCTAATCGGGTAGGTTTTTTGCCGCCGAGCCAAGGCTCTGTAAAGCTCGCATTGAACGATTTGTAGAACCTGCCATTGGACTGGAGGCGCACTGAAAACCGTTGCCCGTCGCCTTGCGGAAGCGGACTCCAAGCGGATTTATTAAAAATATTGCGCATCGAAAAATTATTGAACGTCACGCCCAAAGTGCCTATCAGACCTTGTAGCCCGCCCCAACCAGCGGAGAGTTCGAGCTGGTCGGAGGGTTTTTCTTCTACTGTGTATTCGATGTCCACAGTGCCTCGCTGGAGGTTGGTAGGCGTGTTGATGCCCAATTTTTCGGGATTGAAGTAGCCGAGATTGGTGATTTCGCGCTGCGAGCGAATGATGTCCGAGCGGCTGAATTTGTCGCCCGGTTTGGTGCGCAGCTCGCGACGGATAACGTGTTCGTGGGTGCGGTCGTTGCCTTTGATAGTTACTTTGTCTATCGTAGCTTGCGGACCCTCGAAGAGCCGTATTTCGAGGTCAATGGAGTCATTTTCGATGCTTACTTCGGCGGGGTCGGCTTGAAAAAACAAGTAACCCTCGTCGAGGTAGAGAGAGCTTATGTCGCGTCCGTCTTGGCTGAATCGGAGGCGATTTTCGAGCAATTCTCTGTTGTAAACGTTGCCTTTTTCGATGCCCAAAACGTTGGAGAGCAGCTTGCTTTCGTAGATAGAGTTTCCTTTCCAGTTGATATTTCTAAAAAAGTAACGGTTTCCTTCGTTGATATTTATTTGAACCACCAAATCGCCGTCTTCTTCTCTGTAAATAGTATCTTTTTCGATGGCTGCGTCGCGGAAGCCGAGATTGTTGTAATACTTAATGATGGATTTTTTGTCGTCTTCGTATTCACTTTTGACGAGTTTGGAGGTCGAAAACCACTTTTGCTTGCGCTTGGTATTTTCCATTTTTCCTCTCAGTTTTCCAGCCGTTGCGTTGTTGTTTCCCGAGAAAGTGATGCTTTGGATTTTCACGCGCGGTCCCCGAGTGATGTTGTATTCGAGTCGGACGGAGTTAGCGGCTTGGTCGTCTTTGATTTCTTCGATGCTTACCGTTGCGTCCAAATAGCCTTTATCTCGGAGCAGCGCACCCATTCCCGCAGAGGTGCTTACTTTTGCATTTTCAGTCACGATACCGCCTTTTATCAAAAATTTATTGACGATGGCGTTGAGGTCGTCGTGGTAAGATTTCTTCACTCCCTTGAACGAGTGTCGGGTGAATCTTGGACGCTCTTGGACGACGATTTCGAGAAAAATCACGTCGCCGATGGCTTTTTCTTGCAAAATTTGTACGTCCGTGAAAAGTTTGAGGTTCCAGAGGGACTTGATGGCGTGTGGAAGTTCGTTGCCGGGTATGTGTATTTTGTCGCCGACTTTGATGCCCGAGATACTGATAATAGCGTTGTCGTCACTGAATTGTGCGCCAGTTACTTTGATGCCGCCCACTTCGCGCAGGTTGCTTGCTTTGGCAGGGCTTGCGCCTTCGGATTGTGCGCCGAGCCACGCCGCAGAGAGCAGAGAAAAGATAAAAATTCCTATTTTTCTAAAATGAATGTTTATGAGCATTTGATTTTTTATTGTAAAAGCTATTTCGTATTTTTATAAGGAATAAAAAAATGTGCAGTTTATTCTAAACGCATTTTTAAGTTTATAAGGAACGAAATAAAATCATATTTTTTATGTCTTGATTGAATAATTTAACATTTCATTTTGGAGCTAAAATTTCGTTTCCAAAAAATAAGGAAGCATCGTGCGCCAAGTATCCCAATCGTGCGGCATATCGTGTCCCCAGATATCGAGGTTGTGCGGGATTCCTTTATCGTTCAGGATAGCGGATAGGCGGCGGCTTGCGTCGGGACTTTCGTAGTCGCCGGAGCCTGTTGCGATGTGTATTTTCCCACTGTTGCGGAGGCGCGACAGGATAAAATCGTCGCTCAAATTTTGCAAATAGTGGTACGGCGAGTTGAAATACACGTCGTCGTCCCAGTAGCCATTCGTGTAAGACGAAAGGTCGTAGTCGCCGCTCATCGCCAGTGTGCCGGCTATCAAATCTGGGCGTTTGAAAAATAAATTGGCGGCATGAAAAGCTCCCAAAGACGCGCCAGTAGTGATAATCTGCGAGTCGTCGCTGGTCTTGTAGCGGATAAAAGGAATGACTTCGTTGTAAACGTAATCGTTGAACTGTTGGTGTCGAATGGACTTGTGGCGCGGGTGCATACTGCGGTTGAGCCAACTTTCGGAGTTGATGCTGTTGATAGAAAACACTTTGCATTTCCCTTCTTCGATGGGCTTCCGAATCTTGTCAATCAAGTAAAAACGCTCGTACTCCAAATAGTCGGCGGCGGCGGTTGGGAGCATCAAGAGTCCAAATCCGAAGTGTCCGTACACGACGATTTCCATAGTTTTGTTGAGGGCTGGGCTGTGCCAATAGTGTATTTCGCGGTGCATATTGTTGATTTTTTTAGTTTTAAAAAATAGTTGGTTTTAGTTTTCGATGACTTCGTCTTCGCCTTCGTAGCGGTGGCGCGTTTGCATCGGATTGGCGTGCGCCTCCGTATATTCGCTGCGATTGCGGACAATATCAATCGCCGTAAAGATAGCTTGGCGGAAAGAAGACGGGTCGGCTTCGCTTTTTCCTGCGATGTCAAAGCCCGTCCCGTGGTCGGGCGAAGTGCGGATAAATGGCAAGCCTGCCGTATAATTCACGCCTGCCGAAAAAGACAGTGCTTTGAAAGGTGCCAGCCCTTGGTCGTGGTACATTGCCAGCACGCCGTCGAATTTTTTGTATTGCCCTGCGCCAAAAAAGCCGTCCGCAGCGAAGGGACCCATCACGATGATGCCGCGCTTTTTGAGTTCTACGACGGCTGGACGGATAATTTTTTCTTCCTCGTCGCCCAACACGCCGTCGTCGCCCGCGTGCGGATTGAGTCCCAAGACGGCGATGGTAGGACGCTCGATGCCGAAATCAATTTTCAGTGTATCGTTCATTATGTTGATTTTGGTCATCAGGAGTTCTTTGGTCAGGCTGCGAGCCACGTCTTTGAGCGGCAGGTGGTTGGTCGCCAAACCTACTCGAAGTCCGTCATTGACGAGCAGCATGAGGCTTTGCTTCACGCCCATAGCGGAGGTCAAAAACTCGGTGTGTCCCGGAAACGGAAATTTTGCCAACTGCATGGCTTTTTTGTGGATAGGCGCGGTGACGAGTGCGTCGATCAAGCCTTTTTGGAGGTCGCCCAACGCCCATTCGAGGGATTGAGCGGCATAGCTTCCGCCCTCTGCCGTCACTTTTCCGAGCGTGATGTTGGCGTTTTCTTGCCAACAGTTGATGACATTCACAATCTTGGGGTCGCGGACGAGATTTTCTATGCTGCGCACGCCTTGAAACTGAAAGTTTTCGACATTCACTACGTTTTTGTGGTAAGAAACGACTTTGGACGAGCCATAAACGACGGGCGTAAAGAGGTCTAAAATCTTGTGGTCGTCGAGTGTTTTCAAAATCACTTCCAATCCGATGCCGTTGATGTCGCCGACGCTGATACCTATGATGGGTTTATTCATTCCGATTTGCTTTGCAAAAATTTTGTTATTGGCGGAAAAAAATCCGCAAATATTTTTTTGATAAAAAAATAATTAGCTTGACGTATTGTTTTTGATAGAATGTGTGTTGCGCTTTCAGTTTTTTTTGATAAAAAACTGAAAATCAATGAGTTATAAAACTTAAAACGCAATTTTGTGTAAAAAAAACTATACCGACTGCAAATATATTGCAATTCGCCTGATTTTTATTCTTTTGGGCAAATTTTAGCTGCGCAAAGCACAAAAAAAGGCAACGCACTCCTTTGTGCGTTGCCTGCGGTCTTTGAGATAACTCCGATTTTTACAAATTACTACTTCCAGGAGTCTGGTTTTGGGAACCATTTAGAACATTTTTTTAACCAATCTAACTTCTAACTAAATCAACTTTTACGAATTTAACCAAATTAACTGTGCGAACTTTTATTTTTACTTTATTTTATTCTTTTAAGCATTTTTATAGGGTTCTTTGTGATTACATAATATTGTAACTAATTGATTATTAATTACTTGTGCTACTAAAAACTAAAAATTAATCACTAAAAACTACATTGTTTTATTTTTCTTGCCCGAGCGTGACGCAGTGGAGTTGCTATCGCGTCACGCTCATGTAGGCAAGAAGGTGGTTTTTGGCACAGGCAAAAGAGTGTTTGTTATTTGCCATACTGTTTGCTTGTTTTTGTTTTTTGAAGGTTATTCGAGTTCAGGTTTTTAGGAAATAGTTGGGTACTTTTATATCTTTCAATTACTGTATTTTTCAAAAAAAAATTAATGCAACATCAGTTTTCCAGAATGGAGCATTTTTGCGCCGTCTTTTTCGTCGCTGCGAATCTGAAACCAATAAACGCCGCTCGGCAGATTTCCTCGCTGCCACTCGAAGGACGAATCGCTGAATCTCTGCTCCGCAACGGCTTTGCCGGCTGCGTCAAAAAGTAAGAATGTTCCGCGTCGATGCTGCGCGTCGCGCCACTCAAAAGTCGCCGTCTGCGCCGTCGGGTTTGGATAGACCGTGAGGCTCGACAGGTTACTTTGCTCGGTGGTACTGCTCAACAGTCGGATAAATTTTTCATTCACGACGTGTCTTGTCCGCTCGGTAGCTACGGGCGTTTGATAGTCAAATTGGACGGCTGCGCGGTTGAGGACGACCGCCCCGATAGGATTGTACGGTTTTTGGTTGATTCGGAATTTTACAAATCCTGTCGAGGCGGCTCTGTTTGCGCTGCTGTCCGTCAAATTTATACTGTCAAAAATAAACTTAGCGATGCCGTTGCCGAGCAATTCTACTCGGTACGGGTGGCTGCTGGCTCCGGGCTTGATGGTAGTGGGGTCAAGGAAAGCCGAAAGCGTGTCTGTCAAAGTCAGGTTTTTGGCACTGTCCGCTCCGTTGTTTTGGAAGCGGATAATGTACTCCAATTCAGTTTGTTGCGTAATGAAATGCTCTGCGCCGTAGCCTTTGGGATAGCCTCGTGTCACATTTCCGTCGTAGTCGGTTTCATTTTCTTGTACGTCAATCGCTACAAAAGTATCTGCGTCGTCTTCTTCCAACATCGTAACAAATCCCGTCGAAACGGCGGGGGTAGTGGTGGTCTTGCAACCTTCTAATGCAATCGTCGGGCGGCTTTTGCCCGGGTGGTTGTCGGTTTGTGGGATATTTAACCGATATGTTTTGCCTGTAATCGGCAGTTTGAAATCTTTTTCTACGCCCGCTCCAAGTTGTAGCGGCTGCGACTGCGGCACCAACCAAATTTCGTCCTCTATCACAATGTATTCTTTGGAGGTACTCATGCCGCCTGCGCCTGTGTTTTTGATGCGAAACAACAGAGAATCAGTGCCACATTCTATGCCGACAGTCAAGTTCGAGCCGTCCCAAATGCCTGTAGGCGGCGTGCAGACGGAGTCCGGAAAAATACGAATTTCCGTGCGATGCGCCTGCCCTTCGAGCGTATTTGCGGAGCAATCCAAAATGCCTGTGAGCGAAAAACCGCCCTTCGCACCTACCAAAAGAGAATCCACCGAAAAAGTAAAAACGTTGCCATTTTGGGCAGTCGGAGCGATGGAAGTCGTAATATTTTGCAGTCTTGCATCTACGATTACTTTCAACGAAACGTTGCGCGCTGTTTTTGTTCCATTATTGACGTAGCGAACAAAGTAAGTGCTGGGCTGACAACGACTCAAAACTGCGGTGCTAATATCTACGTCCAACACTGGACAATCCAAATATTTGTAAGCTGCAAAGTCCAAGTTGAGCGTGTCGTTGGGGTTTGCGAAAGACACATCATACTCATTTTGGCAAACCCGCCAGTTGCTGCTCGGTGGATAAGATTTTAGTTTAAAATTGCCTGTGTCTGTCGCTATTTCGTAGTTTCCGAGAGAGTCTGTGATGGCGTAGCTGCGCTGTCCCGCTTTTTTTGCCTCTACCACCCAGCCTGCCAATGGTTTTTCATTCGCAGAAAAAATACAATTTACGTTAGCGTCTAAAAATATTTTTCCTTGAAAATAGTTGCTGAACGACTTTCCGTTTTCATCTACTTTTAGAGCGTACAAGTCTAAATTTTGGACCAAAAATGGGTCGCGCGAACTTCCTACTGCCACAAAACCGCCGTCTTTTGCCCTCGTTATGCCATACATAGCATCATACGGCGTGAGGTCATTTTTTTGTTGCCAAATCAGGTCGCGGGTGTTGATATTTATTTTAAAAAAACCAATGTCTGTCTGCGAGTTGGCTGCGGTAGTTCCCGACACTACGAGATTGCCGTCGGCAGCGAATATCAAATGCGCATTTTCTTCAAAAGCGATGTCGGTGTAGGTATTTTGCCACTCGACCGCCGAGCCGTCGGATTTTATTTTGTAAAGCAACAGTTTTCCTGTGTTTTTGCCTGCGATAATCAAGCCGCCGTCGGGTGCTTCCAGCACGGAGTTGGCTGCCCAAGTTCCAAAAGCGGTCTTTCTTTCCCACAAAAAATTTCCTGCATTGTCCAATTTTACAGCAAACAAATCACGACTTCCGATTGCATTGGTGTAGCCGACTGCCACAAAACCGCCGTCGGAAGTCTGTATAATATCAAATCCCACGTCGTCTTTGCTTGGGCTGCCGAAGTTTTTTTGCCACAAAGAATCACCATTGGCGTTTATTTTTAGAAAAAATAAATCTTTATTTCCTTGCGCATTGGTCGTAAAACCTGTTGCGACGAAACCACCGTCGGCGGTCGCTACTGCGGCATTTGCTTCGTCATCTGCTGTTGTGCTACCAAATTTTTTACTCCAAATCGTATTACCGTCAGAATTGATGCGTAGAAATTGAATATCATTTACATCGTTGAGAGTGCTTCTGCCGGCTACAAAAAAATCGTCGTTGGCGGCTGCGATAATTTTATTTCCCTGCGAGCGGTCTTGCAAAGAGTAGGACTTTGACCAACGTTTTGCGCCGTCTGCGTCCATGCGGAGTACGTAGGTTCTGCTGCCGTCGGTGATGCCAGAGGCGATAAAACCGCCGTCGGACACTGCGAGTATGCTGTAGCCTTCGTCCAAACCGTTGATAACTCCGAAAGTTTTTTGCCAACCCGAGTTCGGCTGCGCCGTCGCGACTATCGCTCCTGCCAAGACGCAGAAGGCGATAGAAAACCGAAGTTGGAAAAGAAATCGAGCTATTTTCATAATTGACATTGCTACTGTTTGCAAACCGTTGTTTCGTTTGATGGTACAAAGTTGCGGTAGTTCGTTTTGAAAAACAAAGACAAAAAAAGGCATTTGTTGAAAAATATTTTTTAGCATATTGCGTTATTTTTGAGAGAAAAAACTGAAAAACGTTGAAATATATTGTATTTTTGCGGTGGTATAAACGATTATTTTTAGTACAAAAATTGTATTTTGTTGAAAAAAAGTAAAAAATTTTTCTTTGAAAAAAAGTAATTTAATTGAAATTTTATTGACTTTCAGCAAATCGGAGCTGCGAGAGCTGCGAAAATGGCTTGCTTCGCCTGCTCACAACCAGCGCGAAGATGTCCAAGTGTTGTTCGATTATTTACTAAAAAATGAGCATCTGACGGACGAAAAGAAATTAGAGAAGGCAACCGTCTTTCCGCAAGTGTTCGGAGAAGTAACGTATGACGACGACAAAATGCGCCAAGCGATGTTTTTTTTATCCAAAGCTACGGAAGAATTTTTGATGTGGCAAGAGATGAATAAGGACGAAGTGCGCCGCCAAATCGCGCTTTCTGCCAATCTTCGGCACCGAAAACTCGACAAATTATTTCTCAAAACGCTTGCCAAAGCCAACGAAACGCAACTCCGGCAGCCGCACCGCAACGAGAATTTTTTGCGCAACGAATATTATCTCCAACGAGAACGTTATGCGTTTTTGAGTACGCAGCAGCGCACGGTGCCGCTCAATCTGCAAGAGATGTCGGATTGGTTGGACACGACTTTTGTGGCGGATAAGTTGCGTCAGATTTGCCTCGTGCTTTCGCACCAGAGCGTGTACAAAAAAGAGTACGATATTTTATTTTTGCAGGAAGTTTTGGAGAATATCACGAAGAAAAATTTGCTCGAAATCCCCGCTATCGCCATATATTACTACAGCTACAAAGCCATCACGGAGCGCGAGGACGAGTCGTATTTTCAGCAACTCAAGCAGCATTTGGCGACTCACGGCGATGTGTTTCCGCAGTCCGAAATCCGAGATGTTTATCTGTTGGCAATCAATTATGGCATTGCGAGGATGAATGCGGGCGTAGCTCATTTTGGGCGCGAAGTGTTTGATTTGTACCGTACGGGTTTTGAAAAAGGCTTTTTGGTAGAGAATAATCGGGTGTCGCGTTGGACGTTTCGGAATGTGGTGACGGCGGCTTTGCGGCTGCAAGAGTTTGGTTGGGTGAGTGATTTTATCGAAAAAAACAGTCGTTTTTTGGAGGAGCGTCATCGGGAGAGTACGGTGCATTTTAGTGTGGGGAGGCTCAATTTTGAGCAAAAAAATTACGTGGCGGCGATGCGGCTTTTTTCGCAGGTCGAGTATGATGATTTTTTGATGAATATTACTGCCAAAACGATGATGTTCAAGATGCTTTACGAGCAAGAAGAATACGAAGTCGGAGAGGCGCAGCTCGAGAGTATGCGGATATATTTGCAGCGAAAAGAGGTGACTGGACAGCACTACACCAACGCCAAAAATATTATTCGGTACTCCAAAAAACTGCTGCGAGCGGTGGTTTTCAACAAAGCGCAAAGGGCAAAATTGCGTGCCGAGATTGAGCTTTGCCACCCGCTTACGGAGCGCGATTGGCTGCTGCGACAGCTTCGATAGCAGCGTTTTTTTAGGTCAATTTTTCTTTTTCCACCATCGACTGATAGGATATTGATAGCCGATGCGGAGTGAAAAATAGTCGCCGTTGGACGCAATTTGAGCGGTCTGGACGCTGGCGGAAGGAGATGTTTGGTAGGAAATATCCATCAAAATCAGTTTAGAGAATCCCGCCGAATGATCTGCGCCGAGCGTAAGAAAACTGCCGTTGGGGAGTAAAATGTGAGTAAAAATCCCAACTTCTGCCAGCCCAAATATTTTTTGTAGGTCGTTGCGCACCGTCACTTTGTAGCTGCTGTTGATGTTGCTACCGATGATGGATTGGTAGGTTTCTGCGCCTCCAAAGCTGGTGTTGAAGCCGACTTGCGTGCCGAGCGAAAGCCCAATTTGTACCTCTGGAATCCCAAAACTAACGGGTATTTTTGCAATCAATCGGAGCGGAATCTGCACCGAAGTAAGTCCCCGAAACTGGTTGATGCCGTCGTCGCGGAAGCGAAAACCTGCGCCATAATTGTTGATAAAAAGCCCTGTGCCGAGCAAAAAATTGCGCGAATGTAGCTCGCGCTGGACTGTAACTCCGTAAATCGGAGCATAAAAGAATACGGGCGTTTGGAGCGACGGGTCAGCAGAAATCTGTCGAAATTGCTCGAACTTCAAGCCGAGTTCCAAGCCTCCGAAAGTCCGAGAATTGAACTTTTGGGCAAATAAATGTCCAGAAAAAATCACCAGAAAAGCAAGAAGTACAGTTTTTTTCATAAAAAAATCATCAAAAAAAGTTCATTCAATAAAAAACAAAGCCGATGCGATACCGTCTGCCAACAGTTTGCCGCTCGGAGTCAGTTTGAAATGGTCATCGGCTCGGAAAACGTTGTTTTGCGCCACATATATCGCAATATTTTGTAAAAAATAAGACTCAAAAGAAGGGAATTGTGACTGGATTTTTTTGAGGTCACAACCCCACATTGTCCGCAAAGCCGTCATCACATATTCGTTGTATTGCTGTGCCGAAGTTAAGATTTCTATCTCAAAAGGAACTTTATTTTGTGCCAATGACTTGATATACAGGGCATTGTTTGAAATATTCCATTGTCGGCTTCGTCCGTCGAAAGAGTGTGCCGAAGGTCCCAACGCAAGGTAAGAATTGCCTGTCCAATACGCTGTATTGTGACGGGCATATTGACGGTTTTTTGCAAAATTTGAAATTTCGTAGTGTTCAAAATTATTTTTAGCAGTTTGTGACATTAATATTTGAAATTGTTGGGCGGATTTTTCTTCATCGGGCGCGTGAGTGATGCCTTTCTGAATGTGTTTGTCCAAAATTGTTTTTGGCTCGACAGTCAGCGCGTAGGAAGAAAGATGCGGAATTTGAAGCTCAAAAACAGTTTCTAAATTTTGTAACCACTGCTCGTTGCTGGTAGTCGGAGAGCCGTAAATTAAATCTATGGTCAGATTTTCAAACCCTTGATTTTGAGCGTTTTGGATACATTTTTTACTTTCTTCGGCGTTGTGCGCACGGTTCATGTAGCGCAAGTCGTCCTCCGAAAAAGACTGTACTCCGATGCTCAAACGATTGATAGGCGTGTGGCGTTTGAACGACTGAATCTTAGTTTCTGTGAGGTCATCTGGATTGGCTTCGAGTGTGATTTCAGCGTTTTTATTTATAAAAAAATATTGATGAATTGTGTCAATTATTTTCGTCAATTCTTCGGCAGAAAGTAAAGACGGAGTGCCACCGCCGAAATAAATAGTATCAATTTTTTGTCCATTCAAGTAATTTTTTTGTAAAAAAATTTCGTGAATAATGGCTTCAATCATAGCATCTTTCTGCCCAAGAGAGGTCGAAAAGTGAAAATTACAATAGTGGCAAGCCTGCTTGCAAAATGGAATATGTATATAAATTCCTGCCATAAAAAGTCAATGATTTGCTGCAATTTTGTGAATAATAGCGGCTGAAAAATCTTTTAAATTTTCGTCCGCGAGGTCAAAAAAAATTACCTGATTCGGCTGCTGCTCAAGGTGTGTTTTTGCATAGTCCAACACTGCGGCGAGTGTATCCGCCGAAACAGATTCCAAACGTATGACATCGTTTTTGTACAAATAATATCCGTTCAAAAAAGTGTTTTTTGTGACATTAGTGACTGTGACAGATTTTTTTTCAAAACGACTGTTATCCGACAGCATTGTTCGGTCAAAATATCGCATCAAGCGTATCGCTTGGCGGTCACGAATCAGCACGCCCCACGAAAACAAGGGCAAAGCTACGTCTAAAATAAGCGGATAAGGCGTTTTTGGTTCAAAATATTGTTGGCAGGCGCGCAGATTGAGGATAGAATTTTCGGTATCGGGTTGGTCCAAATCGCCCGTGTTGTAGCACATCAATACGCCTTTGTCGGCAGGCGGAACGCCAGTTTTTTGGGCATATTTTAGCTGGTGCAGCCGGATAGTGACGGATAGCTTGATATTTTTAGGATTGATATTTTCTTTTATTTTTTCTAAAAAAAGGAAATACTTTTCCCTGCTCGCCGCCGTCCAGTCACAGTCAAACTGCCATTCTTTTACCTGCTCGGGCGCGAAAAAACTACTAATTTCTGTGATTTTGTTGCCTACGTTTTTTGCTAATTTTGATATTTCGGCACTTGAAATATTCGTAAAAACGCGGTTGGTAATAAACACAGTAGGGACGATTTCGTGCGACCACTCGGACGAATCGGCGTTCAATTCGAGAATTGCTTGCGGCGCGGCGGCGGCTTTGCTCGCGTCCCAATCCACGTCAAAGAACTTGACGTACAGTTTTTGGACGGTCAAAGTGTCTAATAAAGTTTGTTTTTTTGAGATGTTCAGAGCTGTTTTCCAGTGGTAAAAAGAAACAGAAATTGGCTTTTTTACGGCTTTTTGAACGCAGGCTGAACAAATAAAAATGGCGCAAATAAAATAAATAAATTTGTTCATTTGTGACTTCTTAAAATTTCAGTTCCGACCATACATTCCAAACAGCGTCGGGAGTCGCAATATTCGTTTTTGAGCTGTAGGAGAGCCTGTGTGCGTCCAGCGTGTGCAGTTTTGATGCCCAAAGCGTGCCATTCTTCTATGATGTTATTTTTTTCTGGCGGCAATGATTCCAAGCAGTTTATTGCTTTGTCTTGGAGGTCTTGTTCTTTTTTTATTTTTCCGTACAAAAAAATAAATGGAACTATTGTATTGATAATCAGTGAGTTAATTGCTTCAGCTCCTAATTTTTTAGACAATTCTTTAGAGTTTTTGTCAAATAAATAATGTGTTCGCCAATACTCGGAGGGCGAAGATTGGAGCAATTTTTTTACTGCTTGTACGTCGGAGGATTCCAAAATTTTGCTGAATAAATGAACAGATTGATAGATAAGTGCTGCAAATTGAGCAAGTCTGACAGTCGGAAAATTAGCGGGACGAAGGCGCAAAAATTTCCAAATTTCTTTATTGAGTGACAGTAAAGAATATTTTTTTTGGAGGAAGCGATATTCTTTTTGTAAGCTGAGCGGATAGTCGTCCGAAAAATCTTCTTCCAACAATCCAGCTTGCCCAAATATTAGTGCTTCGATTTGGAGTTGGCTATTTTTATGTTTGGCTAAAATCAACATCGGTAGAGATTGAGCTAATAGTTCAAAGGGTTCGTTATTGACTTTCGAGCCAAAATTTCGAGCTAAAAATCGGTAAAAAGTTTCTTCCCAGTTGTTTTTTGTTGCTTCTAAAAGCGCGTGAATGGCTGCCGATTTTCGTTCAAGCCGTTCAATCGTAAGCCGTTCCAACCACATTTCTTTGTTAAAATCCGAAACTTGTGGAAATAATTTTTGGCACGGAATCCAGTTTTCATTTGCCAATAATTCTTTGTACGTCGCCACCAAATGGCTCGAAATTCTATTTTTTAGCTCCAAACAAGGAATTTTTTCACCATTTTTTCGTAGAATTGTTCGGTCTTCTTCCCACACAACGTGCAAAATAACGGCTTCGTCGTAACTTTTATCTTCTTCGTGTCCGTGCTGCTGCCAATCCGACGATTTTAGGTGCATTTCGACATTTCCTGCCCACAAGGTAGTATCGACGTACAATTTAGCGTTCAAAAAATCAGGACCTGCGTGCGTGTTGTAATGCCCAAAAGCTATGATTTGCACCGACTCGCCTGCGGTAGTCAGCATATTTGATTGGTCAAAACGCTTGGTTCGCCAAATAAAATGTAGTAAATCTTCTTTCATCAGATTTTTAATTTTCTTGTAAACTGCGGTCTAAAATCCATTGCAACGTAGCCAACACGGGATAAGGATTTAAAAAAGTGAGCGGCACATAGTTGGGGTCAATGGACAGCGTGCTGCCCTCCAATTTGAGGAAAGCCCAGCTAAAACCCGACGTAGCGCAGCCATAAATAGTTTTTCGGGGCTTTCCTGCTCGCATATTGAAGAGTTGCGCGGCGTACATTTCGGCGCCACATTGTCCAAAATCCGACAAATCTGGCTCTAATCTTTTGGCTTTCACTATCAAAACCGTGGGGGATTCAATCTTTAAGGCGTTGGTGGTGAGCGAAAAAATAAAATCACAAAAACCTTGCAAACTCAACGTTTTTTCGACGTTGAACTCGTAGCCCGAGAACATCGTTATTTTTTCTGTATTTCTGCGTTTGAAGGCTTGCAGCGTGGGCGAAATAATGAGTTCGGAGCGTGCTTTTTCGCTGTATAATGCCTCTGATTGGGCGTTTAGAAGTGTTTGATCCAACAGATTATCGCCTTCAAAAGTAGGCAACGGATGCTGAAGCCAACTTTCCTGAACAGCTTTTACCGACAGTTTTGTATCTAAATCTTTGAGTTTAAATTTATTGTATGCCATCGTTTTGGATTATTTTTTATTTCGATAAAAAATATTTTATACTAAATTTATTTTATCAAAAAAGTATTTTTTAAAATTTTAGTTTTCTTGCAAACTTCGGTCTAAAATCCATTGCAGCGTAGCCAGCACGGGATAGGGATTGTCGGAAGAGAGTTGTATCGGACGGGAATCTATGTTGAGTACGTTATTTTCTAACTTCAAAAATATCCAACTGTAGCCAGACGTTGCGCAGCCATAAACAGCTTTTTGAGGTTTGCCCGCTCGCTCATGGAAGAGCTGCGCAGCATACATTTCGGCTCCGCATTGCGCTAAATCGTTGATTTCAGGTTCCATTTTTTTTGCTTCTACCACACAAAAAATAGGTGCTTCGAGAAAGAAACTGTTTGAGATGTTGGTGGACAATATAAAATCACAGAAACCATTGAGTTCGAGCGACTTGTCTATGTTGAACTCGTAGCCTGAAAAAACCGACAATAAGTCCGCATTTTTTCGTTGAAATGCCTGCAAAACGGGAGCAATTAAAAATTCGGAGCGCGCTTTTTCGCTGCCTAAATACATTTTTATCGCTTGCGCAAGCTGCATATCGAGTACCGTATCTGACTGAAAACGAGGAGGTGTAGAGTTTATCCAAAAATCTCTTTTGATTTCCAAATGCAATTTTTCTTGCAAATGCACCATTTTAAATTTATTGTATGCCATCGTTTTGGATTATTTTTAGTTAGGGAAAAAACATTCCACAAAATACGCTTTTTTCTGCGTTGCGCCTCCAAAATTAGGAATGGAAGAGGATAAGGAACGCGTCCAAAATAAGTTACTGTATTCTGACTTGTCTTTTGAGCCAAAACTGCGTTAGATTTTCGTTACGATGCACGGCACCGCGCCTCAAATCTGC